>NZ_JBFAPG010000849.1:0-1000 GCF_040675595.1 Micromonospora sp. NPDC049580 | reverse complement strand
CCGGGAGCTGTCGGCGGTGCTCGGCGCCCCGCTGCCCGCCCCGGTCGACGGGCACGTGCAGCGGTGGGGCGGCGCGCTGCCCCAGTACGCCCCGGGGCACGCCGACCGGGTGACCGCCGCGCGGACGGCGCTGCGGGCCGCGCATCCCACCCTGGCCCTGGCCGGCGCCGGCTACGACGGTGTCGGCATACCGGTCTGCGTCCGCTCCGGCGAGACGGCGGCCGACGAGATCATCACAGCACTGGGAGGATCGGCGAGATGACCGAGCAGACCAACGCGGCCCGGTTGCGGGAGCTGAACGACAGCATCCGCTACACGATGTGGTCGGTGTTCCGGGCCAGCGCCCCACTGCCGTCCCTGCGGGACAACGTCACCGGTGAGGTCGAGTCCCTCTTCGACGAGCTGGCCGGCAAGGACGTGGTGATCCGGGGCGTGTACGACGTCTCCGGGCTGCGCGCCGACGCGGACGTGATGATCTGGTGGCACTCCGCGTCGAGCGACGCGCTGCAGGACGCGTACCTGCGGTTCCGCCGCACCACGCTGGGCCGGGCGCTGACCCCGGTCTGGTCGCAGATGGCGCTGCACCGGCCGGCGGAGTTCAACAAGAGCCACATCCCGGCGTTCCTCGCCGGCGAGGAGGCCCGCCCCTACCTGTGCGTCTACCCGTTCGTGCGCTCGTACGAGTGGTACCTGCTGCCCGACGCCGAGCGGCGCGAGATGCTGGCCGAGCACGGCAAGATGGCCCGCGGCTACCCGGACGTACGCGCCAACACGGTCGCCTCGTTCGCGCTGGGCGACTACGAGTGGATGCTCGCGTTCGAGGCCGACGAGCTGCACCGGATCGTCGACCTGATGCGGGACCTGCGCGCCTCCGGGGCCCGCCGGCACGTCCGCGAGGAGGTCCCGTTCTACACGGGCCGCCGCCGGTCGGTCGCCGAGATCGTCAGCTGCCTGGTCTGATCCCCGCCGTCCGGCGCCGCACCCGGGCGGGGGTGCGGCG
>NZ_JBFAPG010000848.1:0-1004 GCF_040675595.1 Micromonospora sp. NPDC049580 | reverse complement strand
CAGGAGAAGAGCACCCTAAACACCAACTTCCGCAAGCGTGCCCAGTCCGTGCAGGCGGTCGATCGGCTGATCGGCAACCTGCGCGCCCAGCTCACCCGTACGGGACGGTGACCGGTGCGGCCAGTGCCGGCGTACGTCTGCTCGGCCTCGACCCGTACCAGGTCCAGGCCCTGCTGGTCGGCCTCGTCGACCTCTGCGACGGCACCGCCGCCGACGCGGCCCGTGCCGCCGACGACCCACCCGAGCGGCTGCCGGCCGCCGCCGCCCCGCTCGCCGACATCTCTGCCGAAGTCCACGCCACCTGGGAGGTGCGTCTCTTTGCGTCCTGACATTGTTGAGCCGACCGATGTACCCGCCGCTGCACCCGCTGCCGGGCCGCCGCACGACGAGACCGTTCCGCACACCCATCCCGAGCCGGGGGTGGACCCGCACCCGCAGCTGGCGCCCTCGGGCCGAGCGCTGCGGGTCGGCATCGGCGGGCCGGTCGGGTCCGGTAAGACCGCGCTGGTGGCCGCCCTGTGCCGGGCGTTCGCCGACGAGTTGCGGCTCGGCGTGGTGACCAACGACATCTACACCACCGAGGACGCCGACTTCCTCAAGCGGGCCGGCGTCCTGGACCCGGCCCGGATCCGCGCCGTGGAGACCGGCTGCTGCCCCCACACCGCGATCCGCGACGACATCGGCGCCAACCTCGACGCAGTGGACGAACTGGCCGAGGCGCTCGGTCCGCTGGACCTGGTGCTGGTGGAGAGCGGCGGGGACAACCTCACCGCCACGTTCAGCCGGGGCCTGGTCGACCGGCAGATCTTCGTGGTCGACGTGGCCGGCGGGGACAAGGTGCCGCGCAAGGGCGGGCCCGGGGTCACGTCCGCCGACCTCCTCGTGATCAACAAGACCGACCTGGCGCCCATGGTGGGCGCCGACCTCGCGGTGATGGACCGGGACGCGCGGGCTCGGCGCGGCGACCTCCCGACCGTCTTCCTGTCGATCGTCGGCGACCCGAC
>NZ_JBFAPG010000847.1:0-1016 GCF_040675595.1 Micromonospora sp. NPDC049580 | reverse complement strand
CACACACCCGTCGTCGTACCGCCGCTGCTGCCGGTGCCCACGCCCGCGCTGGCGGCCCGCTCGGGCGGTACGGTCCACTCCGACTGGAGGCCCTGATGACCCTTCCCGCCCGGCTACGCCGGCTGACCGGCCGGCAACGCCCGCGCCCCGCGTCGACCGGTGACGCTTCGGCGCGTACCCCCGCGGTGTCGCCCGTGCCACGCGGCCGGGCGCGGCGGGCGCTGGGGTGGGTGGGCACGGTGCTGGCGGTTCTGCTGGTGTACGCCGTGCTGGTCGGCCCGGACCGGCTCGGCGAGCTGACGCCCGGCGCGTTTGTGCGGATCCCGCTGGAGGGTCTGCTGGTCGCCGCGCTGCTGCTGGCGCTGCCGCCGCGGCCGCGGCGGGTGGTGGTGGCCGTGGTCGGGCCGCTGCTGGGCCTGCTGGCCATCGTGAAGCTCGCCGACCTGGGGTTTCGCACGGCCCTCGACCGGCCGTTCGATCTGGTGCTGGACTGGCTGCTGCTGGACGACGCGTTCGGTTTCGTGCGGGACTCGGCGGGGCGGGCCGGCGCGGTCGGCGCGGTGGTCGGCGTCGTGCTGCTGGTCGGTGTGCTGCTGCTGGTGGCGACCGTGGCGTTGCGGCGGCTGGCGGCGCTGCTGGTCGGCCACGAGCGGATGGCGACCCGGGCGGTGGCCGCGCTGACGGTCGCCTGGGTCCTCTGCGCCGTCGTCGGCGTGCGGATCGTCCCGGGCGTGCCGGTGGCCGACGCCGGAACCACCGCCCTGGTCGGCGCGCACGCCGAGCAGGTGGACGCGCGGCTGCACGACCGGGAACGGTTCACCGCCCAGATCGACGCCGACCCGTTCCAGGGTGTCCCGGGTGACCAACTGCTGACCGGGCTGCGCGGCAAGGACGTCGTCCTCGCCTTCGTGGAGAGCTACGGGCGCGACGCCGTCGAGGACCCGCAGTTGGCGCCGCAGGTCAACGCCGTGCTGGACACCGGCACCGAGCGGCTGCGCGCGGCCGGGTACGCCGCG
>NZ_JBFAPG010000846.1:0-1016 GCF_040675595.1 Micromonospora sp. NPDC049580 | reverse complement strand
CGGCGAACTGCGGGTCCTTCTCGTACGACGTGCCCGACGTCGACGCACAACCGGCCTGGTCGACCAGTCCCTGAGGCGACCCTCGACCTGCTCGCCGAGGGAAGCACCGTCGAGGCGCTCTCGATCGAGGCGATCGCCACCCGCGCCGGCGTCGGCAAGGCCACCATCTACCGCCGCTGGGCCGGCAAGGACGCGTTGCTGCTGGACGCGCTGCGCCGGCTCAAGGGCATCATGCCGCAGCCAGCCGGCCACTCCGTCCGCGACGACCTGCTCCTGCTGGTCGGCGCGGTCGGGCAGAACGTCGACCCCCGCGCCGCGAAGATCATGCCGTGCCTGGTGCCGGCGGTGAACCGCAGCCCGGACCAGTACCAGCTCTACCAGACCATCATCGAGCCCCGGCGTCAGCTGATGCGCGAGGTGCTGCGGCGCGGCATCGACGAGGGGCTGCTGCGCCCCGACATCGACGTCGAGGTGACCATGGCGCTGCTCACCGGGCCGATGCTGATCCAACGGGTCCTGCAGTGGAACCCGGAGCTGGACGAGCGGAACCTGCCCACGCAGGTCGTCGACGGCGTCCTCGACGGCATCCGCGCCCGCTGACCCGACCGCGCGCCCCCTGTGGGGTCAACCCGCAGGGGCGCGCAGGCGGTGCAGGCGCAGCGCCAACTGCACCTCCAACGCCCGCTCGGGCCGCTGCCAGTCCGCGCCGAGCAGTTGCCCGACCCGCTCCAGCCGCTGGGTCACCGTGTTGACGTGCACGTGCAACTGCTCGGCGGCCCGGGCCAGGCTGCCGCCCACCCCGAAGTACGCCTCCAGCGTCTTCACCAGCGCCGTCCCGCGCCGGGCGTCGTAGTCGACCACCGGCCCGACCGTGGCGGTCAGGAACTGGGCCACGTCCCGCTCACCCCGGTCACCGACCGTGCCCAGCAGCAGACCGACGAAGCCGAGCTCCGCGGTGCTGGCGCCCTGACCGGCGCGGCCCAGCGCGCCCAGCGCCGTCAGACAGCGGTCCGCCT
>NZ_JBFAPG010000845.1:0-1018 GCF_040675595.1 Micromonospora sp. NPDC049580 | reverse complement strand
ATCGCCGCGACGCAGGTCCGCTTCCCCGCCATCGCCGACCTGGCCCGGGGCGTGGTGTTCGCCTGGTTCGCGCAGCCGCTGCTGCGCCGCAACCGGGCCCGCGTCTACGCCCAGATCCGGGCGCACCTGCGACACCTGGACGCGCACCCGGACGCCCCCGACCGCGCCGAGCGCATCGCCGAGATGGTCCGCAGCACCGAGCCGCTGGTGCGTCTGCTCGGCCAGCGCCTGGTCCGTGACCACCTGGACAACACAATCATGCTGGAGGTGCTCACCCGCCGCTACTACGGCAACAAGGCCCTCACCCGGGTGCGGACCCGCGAGGTCGCCGACTGCGCCTTCGTGGTCGCCGAACGCGCGGACTCCAGTGTGGTCTCCACGGCGGTGAGCTTCGACGCGCTGGGCGGGGCGCTGCGTGGGCTCGCCGAGCTGGCCGGCGACGAGGACTCCGTCGACGCCGACATCTACCTCGGCTGGGAGAACCAGCCGGAGGACTTCGACGCGATGGCCGCCGCGCTGCTCCAGGTGATCACCGCACATCCGCTTCCGGCGCAGGTCCGCCGGCTCACCACCACCGTCGCGGGTCGCGGCGGGGCGGTCATGCACCACCACTTCACCTTCCGCCCGTCGGACGGCGGAATGGTCGAGGACCGGCTGATCCGCGGTCTGCACCCGTACATCGCGCAGCGGATGCAGCTGGAGCGGCTGCACAAGTTCGACCTGACCCGGCTGCCGTCGTCCGACGAGGAGGTCTACCTCTTCCAGTGCGTGGCGCGGGAGAACCCGGCGGACGAGCGTCTCGTGGCGTTCGCCCAGGTGCGCGACCTGACCGAGCTGCGCGAGCAGGACGGCCGGCTGGTGGCGCTGCCGACGACCGAGGACGCCATCGCGGCCTGCCTCGACTCGATCCGCCGGGCCCAGTCGCGGCGGCCGTCGAAGACGCGCTTCACCACCAACCGGATCGTCGTCTACGTCTGGCCGCCGAGCGAGCTGACCCGCGAGGAGATGGAGATGATCG
>NZ_JBFAPG010000844.1:0-1024 GCF_040675595.1 Micromonospora sp. NPDC049580 | reverse complement strand
TACGTCGGCACCCCCGCCGACGCGATGATCAACGACAGGCCGTGGGTGCGGCCCGCGCCACCTTGCGCGGGCCGATCGGCCCGCGCGGCCGGGCGGTATCGCTCTGGTGCGACGTTGCCGCCGACACCTACCGTGACAGTCATGACTGAACCACCTCGCCCTCCCGGCGCGGGAGACCCCGGCAGTTACCCGCCGGAGCCGACTCTCCCGGGCTCGCCCTCCGCGGCCGAGCCGCCCACCGCACCACTGTCCGGGGCACCCGGCCCGGCCGGCTATCCCCCGGCCGGTGGCTATCCGCCGCCCACCGGTGACCAACCGCCGTCGGGCGGCTACCCTCCGCCAGGTGGTTACCCCCCGCCGGGCGGTTACCCCCCGGGCGGCCCGACTGGCGGCTATCCGACCGGCGGCGCCTTCGGCGGCCCCGGCGGCGGCTACGCCAACAACGAGGACAAGACCTGGGCGCTGGTCGCGCACTTCGGCGGCGCGGCCGGCATGATCATCAGTGGGGGCGTGCTCGGCTGGGTCGCCCCGCTGGTGGCGATGCTGGCCCGGGGCAGCCAGTCCCCGACGGTCCGGGCGCACGCCGTCGCCGCGCTCAACTTCCAGCTCATCTGGTCGATCGTCGGCCTGGTCGGCTGGGTGCTCTCGTGCATCCTGATCGGCTTCATCGGCGTCGGGGCGGCCATCATCCTCGGTGCCGTGTTCGGCATCCTCGCCGGCATCAAGGCCAACGAGGGCAGCCTCTACCGCTACCCACTCTCGGCCAACCTCGTCAAGTGATCCGGGCCGGCCGCTCCCCCGGCCGGTCCGGCGCACCGCCCGCACGGCCGGCCGGGGCGCGGGCTGACCGGCGACGGTCGGTCGCACCTGCCGGCCGGGCGGCGCGTCCGGGTCAGGGCAGCAGGTCGCGGACGACCGCGTCGGCGAGCAGCCGGCCGCGCAGGGTGAGCACCGCCCGGCCGGCGGCGTAGTCCCCGGCGGCCAGCAGGCCGTCGGCGAGGGCCCGCTCGGCGCCGGCCCGACC
>NZ_JBFAPG010000843.1:0-1041 GCF_040675595.1 Micromonospora sp. NPDC049580 | reverse complement strand
CGTCGGGCACCGGTCACCGCGGCGCGCAGCCGCCGCCCGCCGCACTGCGGGCAGGCGTACGCGGCGGCGACCCGGGCGCACCACCGGCAGGCGGGGGTGCCGCCGGCCGACGGCAGCGCGAGCGGGCCGGCGCAGTGCGCACAGCGCGCCGGGGTACGACAGTCGGCGCAGGAGACCGAGGGCAGGTAGCCCCGCCGGGGCACCTGCACGAGCACCGGCAGGTCCGCCCGGAGGGCGTCACGGGCGGCCGTCCAGGCGAGGCTGGGCAGCCGCGCGGTGGCCGCACCGGGATCACGGGCGAGCTGTGGGTCGTCACCGGTCGGCGCGATGGCCGGGATACGCGCCCGCACGGTGGCCCGGTCGGCGACCACCTCCCGGGCCCAGCCGGTCTCCAGCAGCAGTTGTGCCTCGGCCGTACGGGCGTACCCGCCGACCAGCGCGCCGGCCTCGCCGAGCTGCGCCCGGGTGAGCAGCACGTCGCGGGCGTGCGGATAGGGCGCCCGGGGTTCGGAGTGCAGGTCGTCCCCGTCGTCCCAGACGGCGACGAGACCGAGCCGGGGCACCGGGGCGAACATCGCGGCCCGGGTCCCGATGACCACCGGCACCTGCCCGCGCCGGGCGGCGAGGAACGCCCGGTAGCGCCGGGCCGGCCCGAGGGCGGCGGAGAGGCTGACGTGCCGCCCCGGGCCCAGCACGCCGGTCAGCGCGGCGTCGAGGCGGTCGAGGTCACGGGCGTCGGGCACCACGACAACGGCGCCCCGCCCACCGGCGACGGTGGCGGCCACCGCGTCGGCGTAGCGGGCTGCCCAGTTCTCGCCGGGCAGCGCGGACCAGACCGCGCGGGGCGCCCGGCCGTCGGTGAGCGCCCGCAGCAGCGCCGGCCCGGTCGGGTAGTCCCGCCACCCTCTCGGGTCGACGGCCTCCCCCGGCACGACGGCCTCCCCCGGCTCGACGGGGCCAACCGCGTCGCTGGCAGCACCGGATTCGGGGGTCGGGGTGGGCTGTTCGTCGTGGGGTTCCTTCTCGACCCGGGCGTGCCGG
>NZ_JBFAPG010000842.1:0-1049 GCF_040675595.1 Micromonospora sp. NPDC049580 | reverse complement strand
ACTAGGCTGGCAGGCATGGCGACGGACGGCCCGGTTGTGCAGGTGCGCGGCGGGGCGAGAGCCGTGAGGGGCAGAGCGACAAGCATCAGCACGGCGGCGGCGACCGTGACGACGCGGTGGCCGGCCCGCACACCGGTGTACACCGCGAACAGGAAGGCGACGGCCGGCACGTCGAAACCGACCGCCTGGTACCCCACGGCGCACAGCCCGGTGACGGCCAGGACGGCGACGGGCCACCGACGGCGCGCCGCCAGCGCCAGACCACCGGCGGCCAGCAGCGGATAACCCAGCAGGTCGCTGTCGAGGGTGGACCGGTCCGCGGACAGCCCGGCGACCAGCAGCACCGCCGCCACGCCGACGGCGATGGCCCAGTCCCGGACACCGGCACGCCCTGTGCTCATGGGCGCACCCTAGCCCGAGGTACGCCCCGAGCGACTCCTGCGCGCGAACGACAGGCGACTACCACGTCCGCGGTAGACGCGCGGCACGCACGCCGTACGCGGCAGTCGCCTGCGCCCACAGTGGCAGCGCGAAAAGCCTCCGGCCGCCGGACGACCGGCGGCCGACGCGGCGACACGATCGAACGGCAACCACGACGTCCGAGAAGGAGATGCGCATGTTCCGGTCAGGAAACACGTCGGCGGCGCGGCTGGTGTTCACCGCTGCCGCGTCCGCCCTGCTCGGGGGTCTCGGGCTCGCCGCGCCGGCCGCCGCCCACACCTCCGCCCAGCCGTTGGCGGCCACCGTCACCACCATGAGCGCCGGGCGGCTCGGGGCGAGCGTGGGTGGTCTGCTGGCCCTGGCGGGGGTGATCGTCGGCGCGGTGGCCCTGGCCCGACCGGCCAGTCGCGTCGGTACCGGCAACGGCACACTCGGCGCCGTGGTGGCCCTCGCGTCGGGACTGCTCGGTGTGGGCCTCGGCGCGCTGGTGGTGGCGACCTCCGACGGCGGGATCGGCACCGGTAACGGTCGGGGCGGGGCGTACGTGGCCCTGGTGGTGGGGTTGGCCGCCCTGGGCCTCGGCGGACTGGCGCTCAGCCGCACCCGCG
>NZ_JBFAPG010000841.1:0-1061 GCF_040675595.1 Micromonospora sp. NPDC049580 | reverse complement strand
TCGAGGAGGGTCTGCTGGTCGAGTACAAGGCGAATCCGAACAACTTCGTCAACCTGCTGGACCACGGCGCCGCCGACCTCAAGGGCAACTTCCTGGAGTGGAAGTGGAACGCCGGCCTGACCCCCGACGGCAAGCAGCTCATCGGCCTCGGCACCGACGTCGGCGGCATCGCCATCTGCTACCGTAAGGACCTCTTCGAAAAGGCGGGCCTGCCCACCGAACGGGACGCGGTGTCGAAGCTCTGGCCGACCTGGCAGGACTACATCGCCACCGGTGAGAAGTTCGTCGCGGCCAAGACCGGGGCGTCCTTCCTCGACGCGGCCACCAACACGTTCAACACGATCCTGCTGCAGACCGCCGGCAACACCACCGGCTACAGCTACTACGACACCAACGGCAACGTCGTCGTCGACAGCAACCCGGCGGTACGGCAGGCCTGGGACACCACCATGGACATCATCGACTCGGGCCTCTCCGGCAAGTACGGCTCCTGGTCCGAGGAGTGGGTGTCCGCCTTCAAGCAGTCGAAGTTCGCCACCATCGCCTGCCCCGCCTGGATGACCGGTGTCATCGAGCAGAACTCCGGCCCGGCTGCCAAGGGCAAGTGGGACATCGCCCGGGTGCCCGGCAACGGCGGCAACTGGGGCGGGTCGCACCTCGCCGTGCCGAAGCAGAGCAAGCACCAGGCCGAGGCCATCGAGCTGGCGAAGTTCCTGACCAGCGCCAAGGGCCAGATCGGCGCGTTCAAGGCCAAGGGTCCGCTGCCCTCCTCGCCGCAGGCGCTCGACGACCCGGCGATCGCCGGCTCGACCAACGCGTACTTCTCCGGGGCGCCGGTCGGAGCGATCTTCGGCACCGGCGCGAAGAGCCTGAAGCCGGTCTACATGGGCCCCAAGAACCAGGCCGTCCGCACCGAGGTGGAGAACGCCGTACGGACCGTGGAGCTGGGCCAGCGCAGCCCCACGCAGGGCTGGACGGACGCGGTGACCAACGCGAAGAAGGCCGCCGCCAAGTAGCCCGAGCCAGCGTGCGGGCGGGATCCCGGGTCCCGGAGCCCGCCC
>NZ_JBFAPG010000840.1:0-1071 GCF_040675595.1 Micromonospora sp. NPDC049580 | reverse complement strand
GGAGCCGCCTCGTCGAGGCTCCGGCGACGCGCGCCCGTTCGAGGTCGTTCGAGGTCGTTCGAGGTCGGTCGGATCGGGCGGAGGCGGCGGCGTCAGGCCGGAGGGCGCGGGGTGAGGACCGCGTCCAGGAGGCCCGGATACCGCTGGTCCAACTCGTCGCGGCGGAGCCGAACCAGGCGGCTGGTGCCGGCGGCCCGGGTGCGGGTCAGGCCCGCCTCGCGCAGCACCTTCAGGTGGTGGCTGCGGGTCGCCTTGGAGACGCCGAAGTCGAAGCTGCCGCAGGCGGCCTCGCCACCCTCGGCGAGCGCCCGCACGATCTGCAGCCGCACGTCGTCGGCGAGTGCGGCCAGCACGGCGGTGACCGGTACGGCGGTCAGGTCGGGTTCGTGCGGCTCCATGTGACCAGTGTAACCCTTGTTCGACAACTTTCGAACAACACCCTATGGTCGGTGTCGTTGGTTCGAAGATACTCGAACAAGGGAGCTGACGATGCGATCCCGCGCCGCCGCCTATCCGCTGCTCGCCGTGCTCGCCTGGGGCGCGATGTTTCCGATCCTGGCCAGCGCGCTGAGCCGGGTCGATCCGCTCAACCTGACCACCGCCCGCTACCTGTTCGCCACAGTCATCCTGGTCGCCATCCTGCTGGTCCGCGAGGGCCCCGGCGCGCTGCGGCTCGACGGTCGGGGAGTCGAGGTGGTGGTGCTCGGCGTCGTCGGCTTCGCCGGCTTCAACCTGCTCACCAACCTGGCGCTCGAACACGCCGCCCCGCAGCAGATCTCCCTCTTCGTGGCCACCACGCCGGTCATCACCCAGCTGGTCCGGTGGGCCCGGGACGGCGTACGACCGAAGCCGCTCCTGCTGGCCCTCTCCCTGGTGGCGCTCCTCGGAGTCGGCCTGGTGATCACCCGCGGGAGCCTTGTCGGGTTCGGCCAGTTCGGTCTCGGCGGGCTCATGATGATCGGCGCGGTGCTCGGCTGGGGCATCTACACCCACGGCGCCAGCCGGTTCGGCGCCTGGTCGCCGCTGCGCTTCACCACGCTGACCGCGCTCGCCGGCACGGCCGCCATGCTG
>NZ_JBFAPG010000839.1:0-1084 GCF_040675595.1 Micromonospora sp. NPDC049580 | reverse complement strand
CCCAGATCTGGGGCAGACCAGGCGTCGCCGCCGCCCCACTCGTGGGGCAGCTCTACAGGCAGCAGAGGAGGTCCTCCGACCTCAGCTGATTGGCCTGCGCCGGCTGTCGGCGGCCAGCCGAGGCCGTCTGCAATCTCGAGGCCGTCCGCAACGTCGAGGCCGTCCGCAACGTCGAGGCCGTCCGCAACGTCGAGGCCCTGTGCAGCGCCGGGGGCATGTGCGGCGCCGGGGGTATGTGCAGCGTCGGAGCGGTGTGGGTCAGCGGCCGTCGCGCGGGCCGAAGACGGCGAGGGCGTCGGCGTCGCTGTGCTGGGAGCGCAGGTACTCGTCGGCCCAGGCGGCGGCGTCGGGGTAGGTCGACTCCGTCGCCACCCGGGCGCAGGCCGCGTCCACGTCGAAGGCGGTGCGGCGCAGCTGTACGCCCGGACCGAGCAGCGCCCACCACGCGCCCGCACCCCCGTACGGCATGCCGATGCTGCCCGGGTTGACCACCAGGCGCCGGTCGACCAGCCGGGTGAACGGCATGTGGGTGTGGCCGCAGACCACCGTCGCGATCTCGGCCGGGAGGCCGGCGAACACCTCCGACCAGCGGGACATTCGGGAGTCGACGAGCACGACTTCCTCGTCGTCACGAGGGGTCGCGTGACAGAACAGTGTCGGCCCGAGGCCGTCGATCTCGAACGTCGCCGTCGCCGGCAGGGCCGCGAGTCGGGCCACCTGGTCCTCGCGGAGCTGCCCGCCGGCCCAGTTGGACACCTCGAAAGCGGCGGGCCGACCGGCCCGTGCGTCGACCAGCTCACGTTCGCAGTTGCCGCCCACCCAGCAGACCCGGTCACCCAGGTCGGCGAGCACGTCCAGCACCTCGACCGGCTGCGGGCCGGACGCGATGTCGCCGGTCAGCACGATGAGGTCGGCGGCGGCGACGTCCGGCTCGGCCAGCACGGCCTCCAGCGCGGGGAGTACGCCGTGGATGTCGGAGAGCACCGCAACTCTGTTCACCATGGGCCCACCCTCACCGCTGCTGCCGCACCGAGCCAGCATTTCTGCGCCGGGCAGACGAAAACGTCCCCGCCTGCCGTCGGTG
>NZ_JBFAPG010000838.1:0-1113 GCF_040675595.1 Micromonospora sp. NPDC049580 | reverse complement strand
CGCGCCTCGCGCCTCGCGCCTCGCGCCTCGCGCCTCGCGCCTCGCGCCTCGCGCCCCGCGCCCCGCGCCCCGCGCCTCGCGCCTCGCGCCCCGCGCCCCGCAAGATCGTCACAACAACGGGGATGTTGCTGCCTCCGGCACGCGGGAGGCAGCAACATCCCCGAAGTTGCTGCCACGATCGCGCGGGCAGGGGTTCGGGCCTGCCGAGAGGAGTTGCCGGGGCCGGAGGGCGCGGGACGTGGGGACAGCAGAAACGCCCGTCGGCGTACTGCCGACGGGCGTTGGGTGGAGAAGCTCCCCCGATTGGACTCGAACCAATAACCTGCCGGTTAACAGCCGGCTGCTCTGCCAATTGAGCTACAGGGGATCGTGCACCGCCTGGAACCGGATCTCGCCGGTGCCCTGCGACGGGACAAGAGTACAGGACATCCCCCGGTGGTGGTCCAGTGGGTTGCACCCGCAGCCGCCTTGATCCAGATTCGCAGGTCAGCGCCACGGCCTGATCGCAATCGGGGCAAATCGCCATCCCGGCACAAGCAGGCTTGAGCGGGGAGCAGGATGGGTAGTTAGCTGCGGACAGAGGACGCAGGCGCGAATTTGTCGCGCCCGACGGGGCAACCCGCCGGGGGCGACGGCGCGTCAGGTACGGAAGGAGCCGCCATGCGCGGAAAGATCATGTTTCTTGGCGGGCTGGCTGCGGGATTCGTCCTGGGCGCCCGTGCCGGCCGGGAGAAGTACGAAGAGCTCGTGGTTCGGGGCCGCAAGGTGCTCGACCACCCGACCGTCCAGGAGGCGGCCGGGGTCGCGCAGGCCCAGGCCAACCGGCTCTACAGCGAGGGCAAGGACAAGCTCGGCCAGTCCAAGCTGGGCGAGAAGCTGGGCAACGGCAGCACCGGCAAGCAGGAGCTGACCGCCGCCGACGACGCGTTCGCCGGCACGCCCGCCACGGTGGGCGCCAAGGCGGGCTCCGGCTCGACGGGCAGCAGCACGGTCGGCACGACCTCCGGGTCGCCGTCGGCCACCACCCCCCGCACCAAGCCGTCCGGCTCGGGCACCAACGGCAGCACGCTCTGACCCATCCGCACGTAGACGGGCCGGGGGGGGGGGGGGGCG
>NZ_JBFAPG010000837.1:0-1114 GCF_040675595.1 Micromonospora sp. NPDC049580 | reverse complement strand
GGTACGGCAGGTCGTGCGCGGTGTCGTCGACCCCGCCGACGCCCTCGCCGGGCCGGGCACCGTTGTCGCCTACAAGGGCTGGCGGCGGCACCCGGAGCTGCTCGCCGAGCTGCGCCGGCAGGGCCGCCTCGCCGACGCGGTGCTCGGGCGCAGCCTCGGCCTGCCCGGGGAGAGCGTCGGCGGGGTCGACGACACCGCGCACGACCTGCCGTACCTGTCGACGTTGCTGGTGCCCGCCCGCCGCGACCACCGAGGAGGAAAGCTGTGACCAGCAACGGCAAGGTGTGGTTCGTCGGGGCCGGCCCGGGTGCGGCGGACCTGCTGACCCTGCGGGCCGCCCGGGTGATCGCCGCGGCGGACATCGTGATCTGGGCGGCCAGCCTGGTGCACGCCGACGTCCTCGACCACGCCCGCCTCGACGCGGAGATCGTCGACTCGTCGCAGCTGCCCATCGAGGGCGTGCTCCCGCTCTACCAGCGCGCCGCCGAGCAGGGGCTGACCGTGGCCCGCATCCACTCCGGCGACCCGGCGCTCTGGGGCGCCGTGCAGGAGCAACTGGACCTGTGCCGAACGCTCGACCTGGCCGTCGAGATCGTGCCCGGAGTGTCGTCGTTCACCGCCGTCGCGGCGCTCGTCGGGCGGGAGCTGACCGTGCCCGAGGTCGCCCAGTCGGTGATCCTCACCCGCCTCGAAGGCGGCAAGACCCCGATGCCGCCCGGCGAGCGGGTCCGCGACTTCGCCCGGCACGGCACCACCATGGCGCTGTTCCTCTCCGCCGCCCGCTCCGGTCAGGTGCAGGCCGAGCTGCTGGCCGGCGGCTACCCGGCGGACACCCCGGCCGTGGTGGCGTACCAGGCGACCTGGCCCGACGAGTTGGTCGTGCGCTGCACGGTCGGCACCCTGGAGGCCACGGTCAAGCAGCACAGGCTGTGGAAACACACCCTCTTCCTGGTCGGGCCGGCGCTGGCCGCCGAGGGCACCCGCTCGCACCTGTACCACCCCGGGCACTTCCACACCTTCCGTCGCGCCGAGCCGGCCGCCCGTGCCGAGCTGCGCCGCCAGACCGGCGGTCGCGCCGGGGGAACAGGCACCCCGTGACGTACGCCGAGCCGCC
>NZ_JBFAPG010000836.1:0-1126 GCF_040675595.1 Micromonospora sp. NPDC049580 | reverse complement strand
CGGACCGTACCCGGGGACGGGCTGCGGCGGCGGGCCGTAGGCCGGCGGCGGCTGGGCGGGCCAGCCGGGTGGCGGCACGCCGGGTGCGCCGGGGTACGGGCCGACGGCGGCCGGCGGTACGCGCCGCTTGCGGCGTCGCAGCACCACCAGCAGCACGATCAGCCCGATGATCGGCACGCCGAGGCAGAGTGCCACCTGGACGATCGCGCCGGCCTTGTTCGAGACGCCGAACTCGACCGCCGGTCCGTCGTCGTCGTTGCCGGGCCGGGCGGCCCCGCCGGAGCGGGTCGGACCGGCCGCCGCGCCCTCCAACAGCGGGTTCGCCGTCACGGCCGGCACCGATCGGGTCAGGGCGGCTATCAGGTCGACTCGGCCGAAGCCGAACTGCGGGTCCCGGCCGGCCGGACCGGCATCGCGGGCGGTCTCGATCAGACGGCTGATGACGTTGGGCGCATCGAGCTTCGGGTACTTCGAGCGCATCAGCGCCACCACACCGGACATGATGGCGGCCGCCGAACTGGTGCCGCTGGCCAGCGTGTAGCCGTTCGGCGAGACCGCCTTGGGCGCCGGGGCGATGATGCTCTCCATCGGACTCGCGATCACGATCTCCGGGCCCTGCACCGAGCCGGCGAAGAACCCGCCGCGCTTGTCGAACCCGGAGACGGCGATGACGCCCGGGATGTTGGCGGGTGAGGTGACCTGTCGGTCGCCCTGCTCGATGTTGCCCGCCGAGGCGACCACCACGGCGTCCTTGCTCAGCGCGTAGTTGATGGCGTCCACCAGCTCCGGCTGAGCCGTCCCCTCGTCGCCGAGCGAGAGGTTGATGACGTCAGCGCCGTTGTCCGCAGCCCAACGGATTCCCAGGACCACGTCCTGGTTATCGAAATTGGCGCCCATCGAGACCGGGAGAATCTTCGCGGCCGGGGCGATGCCCAACTCGTGCATCTCGCCACCGCCGCGTCCCGCGACGATGCCGGCCATCGAGGTGCCGTGCCCCTTCACCTTGTCGTCGTCACGCCGGCCGTCCGGGACAGCTTCCTGGCCGACGCGACGCGCCACCACGGTCATGTAGGCGCCGGCCAGCGTCGGATGCAACCCGATCCACTCGGCCATCACCGCCCCACGA
>NZ_JBFAPG010000835.1:0-1129 GCF_040675595.1 Micromonospora sp. NPDC049580 | reverse complement strand
CCCGGCGCCGCCGGGAGCCCCGCGTGCGATGTGGACGGTCAGCGGGCGTCGCGTGCCATGGCGACGAAGCTGCGCCACGACTGCGGGCTGAACGTGAGCGTCGCGCCGTCGCGATCCTTCGTGTCGCGCACGAGGACCACGCCCGGGAGGTTGTCGGCGACCTCGACGCAGTTGCCGCCGTTGCCGCCGCTCTTCGTGCTCTTGCGCCACCGCGCGTCGGTCAGGTCCATGATGCCGCCGCTTCTCTGAGAAGGTCCAGGGAACGCCCCCGGGGCAGCGCCTCGCCGCGAATGCGCTCCCACCGCCGCTCCAGGCTAACAAGCTCCGATGTCTGGTCGAGGATCTGCGCCTGCGCGGCGCTGTCGACGTGCGCGACCCGCGAGCCGTCCGGCAGGTCGGCGATGGTGAACGGCCCGTCGAGCCCGGGGTAGCTGGGCGCGTCCGCCGGGACGATCTGGAGCTGAACGGTGTCCGTCTCGACGTACCCGAGCAGGTGCGTGAGCTGCGCCGCCATCAACGCGCGGTCGTCGCCGACGCGCCGGCGCAGCACCCCCTCGTCGAGCACGGCGATGAGCAGCGGCCCGTCGCTCTCCCGGTCGAGAATCGACTGCCGGCTGATCCGCGCCCCGGCGAACTCGTCGACCGCGTCCGGCGTCAGGACCCCGCCGGCCAGGGTCGCCCGCGCGTACGCCTCGGTCTGGAGCAGCCCCGGCACCCACGTCAACTCGAACGACCGCAGCGTCAGCGCCTCGCGTTCGAGGTCGACCCAGGGTCGGAACCACACCGGTTCGCGGCGCCGGAATGCGTCCGGCCACAGTGCCTCGGCGTCGCGGGCCAGCAGCTCCGCGACGGTCGCGCGGTGTCGACTCTGGGGAACGTGGCCCGGGTTCGCCCACCGGGCGACGGTCTTCGGATGCACACCGATCCGATCGGCGAGGCTCTCGGCGGTGTGACCCGCCTCGGCGAGCGCTGCGACAAACGCGTGGTTCATGCCGTCCCTTCCCTGGGAGCAAATGGGCTGCGCCAAGGAGATTACGTAACGCTGTGTGGTTGTCCAGAGACTCCCGGCAAAGTGGGGTATCGACGGCGCGGCCGGCAGGGACCCGAACCCGGCGGACGCGTTCGTGGC
>NZ_JBFAPG010000834.1:0-1132 GCF_040675595.1 Micromonospora sp. NPDC049580 | reverse complement strand
TACCTGGGCAAAGGCTAGGCCGGGGCGCCGACCGGGCGCTTCTTGATTCCTGACCGGGTCGAGGACGGCGGACGGGCGGGCCGACCCGGTCCGGCGGGCCGAACGGGCCGGGCGGGGCATCCGGGTGCCGGTGCGGAGCGCTTATGCTCGGAACCGGAGCTGGGCGCGTCCCCGTCGGGGCAGGAATCGATTCGAGGGCGGCGTATGAACATCGGGGAGATCGCCCGGCGGGCGGGGGTGTCCCGCAGCACCGTGTCGTACGTGCTGAGCGGCAAGCGGACCGTCTCGGAGGCGACCCGGCAGCGGATCCAGGCGGTCATCGACGAGCTGGACTACCGGCCGAACGCCAGCGCCCGCGCCCTGAAGGAGGGGCGTACCCGCACCCTCGGGCTGGTGATCCCACCGGCGAGCCAGCGGTTGACCGACATGCAGTTGGGCTTCGTCGCCAGCGTCGTCGAGGCCGCCGCCCGCCACGACCTGGATGTGCTGCTGTCCCCGTCCGGCGGCGACCACGACCGGTCGTTCGAGCGGATCGTCACCGGGCGTCGGGTGGACGGCGTGGTCCTCATGGAGATCCGGTTGGAGGACGACCGGGTCACGCGGCTGGCCAGAACGGGTCTGCCGTTCGTCACGATCGGTCGGACGGCCGAAGCGCACGGCATGAGCTGGGTCGACATCGACTACGCCGGGCTGATCGCGCGCTGCGTGCACCACCTGGCCGATCTGGGGCATCGGCACGTGGCGCTGGTCAACCGCTCCGCCGAGCTGGTGGCGGCGGGTTACGGGCCCAGCCATCGCGCGCTGGCCGGTTTCCAGGCGGCGGTGGCGGAACGAGGTCTGGTCGGCGTGGACGTCTGCTGCGGCGACGACACGGCCTCCGGTGAGGCGTGCGTGGAGCAGTTGCTCGGGACGCATCCGGACGTCACGGCGGTGGCCACCATCAACGAGGCGGCGCTGCCCGGGATGCAGCGTGCGCTGACCAGCGCCGGGCTGTCCGTGCCGGCCGACTTCTCCGTCACCGGGGTCGCCGCCCAGCACTGGGCGGAGGACTTCCGCCCGCCGCTGACCGCGGCGGACGTGCCCATGCGGGACATGGGCGCCGAGGCGGTGTCGCTGCTGCTGGAGATCATCG
>NZ_JBFAPG010000833.1:0-1135 GCF_040675595.1 Micromonospora sp. NPDC049580 | reverse complement strand
CTCCCGACGGGCGCCAGCCCCCTGTCATCCCTCCGACGGGACGTGATCGACTCGCGTGGTCGGAAAACCGGGGCATCCGGACGACCGGGACACCCCGATATCCAGGATCCCGAGTCGATCACACCCGCAGTTCCGCCCAGGTCGCCGTGCCCGGGGACGTCCGCGCGGGCCTGGTCCCGGCGGAGGCGTGTTCGGGCAGGTCAGGTCGACGTGACCGGCCCGGTCGGGTTGCCCTGATCGTGGCGTCGGCGATGTGGGTGTGTCTGGCTGGCCGGATGCCGCGGTATCGCCGGTCTGGAGTCGATCAGCCCGGCTGTCCGGTGCGGCCGGTCGGGGTCGTGCCCGGTTGGGTGGGATGTCCGTTTCTGGGGCTGTTGGGGTGTGACCGGGTGCATCCGTGGGCTGGAATCGTGGCGGGCGGGGGGTCGTTTCATACCCTGACGATCGCAGGACCACGGCCACCCGCCCCGCCCGCTCGACCGGCGGGGGAATGGCCGGCCGCGCGGGGTCGTTGCAGACCCCCGAACGACCGCAGGCCCCGCCGACCGGTGCGCCCCTCCGGCCCACCGCCGCGGGAATCCCCCCGGCCCGACGGTCGTTACACACGGTCCCGGCGCCACGAGCCCCCCGCTCACAGGCCGCCGCGCCGCGAGCCCCGGCTCGCAGGCCGCCCCCAGACTTTCCCCGCTTGATAGTGCAGCGCCCGACGAGGTGCTCACACCCGCGTCACCCACCCCCGGTGGTGGCGTGTGGTGTTCCTACCCCCGAAGGAGCTACCCCCATGAACACGATCTTCCGTAAGAGCATGCTGTCTGTTGCTGGTCTCGCGTTCGCCGGTGGTGTCTTCGCCGGTCCGATCGCCGCCCACGCCAACCCCGCTGTTGACGCCAAGCCCGTCGCGGCCGTGCAGACGGTGTCGAAGCCGCAGGGCGACCAGTCCCACATCAGCCTCAACGGCGAGCA
The DNA here is from genome assembly GCF_040675595.1 of Micromonospora sp. NPDC049580. NCBI lineage: Bacteria > Bacillati > Actinomycetota > Actinomycetes > Micromonosporales > Micromonosporaceae > Micromonospora > Micromonospora sp. NPDC049580. The sequence continues at coordinate 172 of NZ_JBFAPG010000833.1, read as the reverse complement.
GACGGCCAACGCCAAGGCGATCATCGCCGCCACGAAGAAGGCCGGCCTGCCCGAACGGGCCGCGGTCATCTCGATCGCGACGAGCCTGCAGGAGTCGAAGCTGGAGAACCTCGGCCACCTCGGCGACATGAACGACCACGACTCGCTGGGCCTGTTCCAGCAGCGCCCCTCC
>NZ_JBFAPG010000832.1:0-1156 GCF_040675595.1 Micromonospora sp. NPDC049580 | reverse complement strand
CGGTGCAGGCGTGCCGCCAGCACCGGGAGTTCGCCCGTCCGGGCGCACCGGTGGACGCGGAGCTGATCGGTCGGGGCGCCGTCTCGGTGGTCACCGAACCCCAGCGGTGGGCGGACCGGGGCCCGGTCGCCGACACCCTGCAGCACCTCAAGCAGCTCTGGCACGTTCTCGTCCGGTTCGGCACGACCCACCCCGGCTGACCCGGTCCGGGCGGGTCGCGTCGATCGTCCCGTTTCGCCGCCCGGCATGCCCGCCATCCGATTGTCGGAGTGACCGGGACCGCAGGCCGCCGCGGCTCGGGCATTTCCGGAATGACCGACACGTCAACCCGGTTGTGTCCCCCGTACCGCCGGAGCCCAAACCTTTCCGCGGTCATCTCTCCCGAGGAGCGTTCACCCCGGAGCGCTCCGCACGATCGAAAGGAACCATCGTGAAGGTCGACTTCACTCGATGGCTCCCCGCCATCGCTAAGGACTCGTACCGCAAGACCGCGCTGAGCGTGGTGGGTGTGGCTGCCCTCGGTGGTCTGGCGCTCGCGCCGACCGCGGCCGCCGCCCCGGTCACCTCCGGGCCGCACCAGGGCGCTGTCGCCGCCATCGACCTCGCCACCGGCAAGGCCGCCACCTCGGCCCAGCAGAAGGATCAGCCAGTCGAGTCCGGGCTGACCACCGGTTCCGCCACCGGCAAGCCGCCGGCCGGCAAGCCGAGCCGCGACGAGTTGATCCCGCACGGCATCGAGGGCGCCCAGTCGCGCATCCCGCTCGACGACGCGCAGCTCGACAACGCCCGGGCGATCGTGGACGCCGCCAAGAAGACCGGCGTCGGCGACCGTGGCGCGGTGATCGGCGTCGCCACCTCGTTGCAGGAGTCGAAGCTCTACAACCTCGGCCACCTCGGCGCGTACAACGACCACGACTCGCAGGGCCTGTTCCAGCAGCGTCCGACGTCCGGTTGGGGCACGCCCGAGCAGATCACCGACCCGGAGTACGCCGCCACGGCGTTCTTCAGCGCGCTGAAGAACGTGGGCGGCTGGCAGGACCTGCCGCTGACCGCCGCCGCGCAGACCGTGCAGGTCTCCGCCTTCCCGTACGCGTACGCGCAGTGGGAAGAGCAGGCGGCGGACGTCGTCCAGCAGCTCTGGTGACACGACAGGCAC
>NZ_JBFAPG010000831.1:0-1165 GCF_040675595.1 Micromonospora sp. NPDC049580 | reverse complement strand
ACGGTCCGGGTGCTCGACCTGTCCCCGCTGGACCGCGCCGGCACCGAGCAGCTCGCCGCCGCGGTGGTCGGCCGGGCGCTTCCGCCCGACGCGGCCGAGCAGGTGTGGCAGCGCAGCGGCGGCAACCCGTTCGTCATCGAGGAGTTGGCCCGCGACCTGCGCGACGGGCGGGACGGGCTGTCCGAGACGCTGCGCGAGATCTTCCTCGACCGGGTCGACGCGCTGCCGCAGCACGCGCACGCCGTGGTGCACGCGGTGGCGGCGGGCGTCGAGCCCGTGCAGCACTGGCTGCTGGCCGAGGTGTTGCGGCTGCCCGAGGACGAGCTGATCGACGCCGCACGCGCCGCGGTCGCGCACCGGCTGCTGGTCGGCGCCGACGACGGCTACCGGCTGCGGCACCGCCTCGTCGCCGAGGTGCTGGCGCACGAGCTGCTGCCGGCCGAACGCTCCGGGCTGCACCGCCGCTACGCCGAGGCGCTGACCGCGGCGCCGGGCGAGCTGCACCAGGCCCGGCTGGCGCATCACTGGCGGCTGGCCGGCGAGCCGGCGCGGGCGTTGCCGGCGGCGGTGGCCGCCGCGCAGGAGGCCGAGCGGCTGCACGGTTACGCCGAGGCGCACCGCCACTGGACGGCGGCGTTGCACCTGGCCGGCGACTCCGGCTCGCTGGAGGTGGACCGGATCGAGCTGCTCGGCAACGCCGCCGAGGCGGCCCACCACTGTGGGGAGCACGCCCGCGCGTTGGCCCTGCTGGAGGAGTTGGCCGCCGTACAGGGTGGCGCTCCGAGCTGCGCGCTGCACATCCGCCGGGCCCGGTACCTGGCCGCCGCGGGGCGCTCGGCGCTCGCCGAGGAGGAGTACGAGCGGGCGCTGGAGGCGGCGGACTGCTCGCCGCGAGACCGGGCCGCCGCCGCCGCGCGGCTGGCCGAGCTGTTGCTGCACCTGGGCCGCTACGCCGACGCCGGCGAGCGGGCGCGGGAGGCGCTGGCGCTGGCCGAGAACGCGGAGGGTTCCGCCACCGAGGTCGTGCTGGCCAGCTCGGCCCTGGGCTTCAGCGACGCCTTTCTGGAAGACCCGGACGCCGGTCTGGCGGTCATGCGCGACGCCCTCGACACCGCCGAGCGCGCCGGCCAGCCCGAGGACGTGGCCTGCGCCTACCTGCACCTGG
>NZ_JBFAPG010000830.1:0-1182 GCF_040675595.1 Micromonospora sp. NPDC049580 | reverse complement strand
AGCGCGTCCTGCTCCGGGCCGGGGCCGACCAGCCAGATGGCGTGGGTGCGCCCCGCCTGGTCGGTGTCGGTCGCGGCGGGCGTCCCGGCCGCGTCGGTCGCCGCCGCGAGCGCGGCGTGCAGCTCGTCGCCGCTCCCGGTCTGCAGCAGGAGTACGGGTGAGAGCAGGTGACCCAGCGCATCGGCCAGCGCGACTCGCTCGCGCACCTTGGCGATGAAGACGTCCTCGTTGCGGATGACCAGGCCCGGCTCGTCGGCCCGGGTGGAGATCTGGTCGGTGTCGACCATCGCGAACAGCCCGTACGCCGGTTCCTCGCCCGGGGCGCTGATCCGGTACAGCACGATGACCTGCTCGGCGGGGGTGTAGCTGCCGTCGGCCTTGGCCTCGGCGAGGCGGGCCACCGAGTCCGGCAGCGCGTCGAGGAACGACTTGCCCAGGCTGCCGGGGGCTCGATGCGGCATCTCGATGCCGAGGGCACTGTGCGGGTTCGCCTCGATGATCGCGGTGATCTCCGCGTCGTCGGCGAACTCGTCGTAGTTCTGCGCGCCGGTGCCGCCAGTGGTGATCCAGGCCCGGGCGATCGGATGTACGACCGTCATGCCCACTGACGCTACCGGCGGCGACGTCGCCGGCGACGGGGACCCGCGCGGCGTCCACCAGATGAAAGTGCCGGGCCTGGACGTGATGTCAGCCGGCGCGGCCGGACGCGCCGTTGTGCCGCCGGTGTCGGCCGGCCACGACCGGTCCGGCGTTGCCGCGCCGGCCGTTCGCGACGGGCCCGGTGATGGCGTTGCGCCGGGGTGCGGCCGGCGGTCCCGGCACGGGACGCGGTTCCGGCGGTGGCGCCGGAACGGGTCGCGGGTTCAGCGGCGGCGTCGGCACGGGACGCGGGGCGGTGGGTGCCGGCGGGGGCGGGGCGGGCTCAGCCGGCGCGGCAGCCACCACGACCGGTTCCACGGCCGACGGTACGACCGACTCCGGCGCCACCGGCACCACCGGCGTCGACACGACGGGCGTCGCTGGCGCCGGTGTGACCGGTGCGGGCGTCAGCCGCGAGGTGACCGGCACCCGGGCCACGCCGACCACGATGGGCGGGGCGAGCAGGTCCACCACGTGGGCGGGAAGGTCGGGGCGGACCGTCGGCCAGCGGGAGTCGTCTACCGACCAGTACGCCGCGCCGGG
>NZ_JBFAPG010000829.1:0-1184 GCF_040675595.1 Micromonospora sp. NPDC049580 | reverse complement strand
GGCCGGTGTCGGAGCGGGGGCCCGGGCACAGCTTCCAGGTCGGCTGCCCGGCCAGCGGGCTGGACCCGGTGGACTTCCACCCCGACAGCCATGCCCTGCGGCAGGTCCTGCGCGCCGTGGGCGGGGACGCCGCCCAGTGGGCGCCGCCGGAGGTGTCGGCGCCGTCGGGCGACGCCGAGCACGGCGTGGACGCGGACTTCGAGCGGACCACGCGGGACTGGGCCGCCCGCCGGCAGCATCCGCTGCACCAGGTGCTGGTGCCCCGGCCGGCGGCGCTGAGCGCGGGCGTGGCCGACCTGTACCGGCGGTGGCTGCGGGCCGCCGGCAAGACCGGTGACCGGTTGGTGGTGGAGTGTGGCCGGCTGCTCGATCCGTGGCAGGTGGTACGGGCGGGACTGGTGCCGTACTGGTGTGAGAACGCCACCCGGCGCAGCGTCGACGAGGCCGAGTGGTGGCTCGCCGGCAGCGAGACGTTCAGCTCGGTGGACGTCCTGCCCGAGCCTCCCGGGATGCGTTCGCCCGCGCTGGCCGGGCTGCCGCAGTGGTTGGCCGTCGCGGGCTTCGGCCGGCGGCGGCGGGCGCTGGACCGGACCTCCGCCCGGGGCTATCCGGTGACGTCCGTGCCGACGCGCCGGGCCACCGAGGTCCTGCGCGCCCAGCCGTACGACCTGCCCGCTCCGCCCCCGCTGGGGGCCGCTGAGGCCCTGTCGGTGCTCCGCGACAGCGGCGGCCACCAGGGGTTGCTCGTCTCCTGAGGGGAGCACGCCGAAACTTCCTCGCGAACCCGGGGTCCCGTGATTGAGTACCTACGGAGCGGGAACATCGCTGGCTGCGACGGCCTGATTGCGCTGCGTAGAGGCGTTGTCGCCCGCTGGCATCCCAGTCACTGACCCACTTTCCGGCCCGGTGCGTGGCCCGACCACGCGCACGACCGGTTTCCCGATCCGGGCGGGGGACCTTCCTGAGGGAGGCGCGGATGTTCGGACAGACGAGCACGACCACGACCACACCACCACCCACCGAGCGTGGTCTGGAGGACCTGGACGCGGCGGCGCTGGCGTACGCGGCCCGGATCGAGGGGCTGCCGCCGGAGCGGCGGGGAGAGGCCCGCGACGACCTGGTGCGCTTCGCGCTGCCGTTCGCCGGGCGACAGATCGGAATAGCACACGACTGAAATCCAGTCA
>NZ_JBFAPG010000828.1:0-1192 GCF_040675595.1 Micromonospora sp. NPDC049580 | reverse complement strand
CCCGCAGCGCCGCCGCGGCCGGCACACCGAACACCGGATCGAGGACGAGGTCGACCGGGCCGTCGGCGCCGGCCCGCAGCCGCTCGGCCATCGACGCGACGTCGTCGTCGGGAAGCAGCGGGATCGCGACCGCCGCGCCGAGCTCCTCGGCACGGGACCGCGCCGCCGCCGAGCGGGCCACCGCGACGACCCGGCGGGCCCCGCCGAGCAGGGCCAGCTGGATGGCCGCTTGGCCGACCACACCACCGGCGCCGAGCACGACGACCTGGTTGCCGGCCGCCAGGCCACCGGCGTACGTGAGGGCGGCGTGCGCGGCGACGGCGGAGAGGCCCAGGGCCGCGAGCAGGGTCAGCGGTACGCCGGTCGGCAGCGTCACCACGTCGGCGGCGGGCACCGCGACAGTTGTCGCCATGCTGCCGTCCACCCCGGACCGCATCCCGGCCGACGTGCCGAACCAGACGGGCGTGCCGTCGACGAGACGGCCGACGCCCTGCACACCCGGCACGTACGGGGTGGCCGGCCTGCCGAAGTAGCTGGTGCCGCTGGCACAGAGCAGGTCCAGCGGGGTGATCGGCACGGCCTCGACGGTGACCGTCAGCTCGCCGTCGGCCAGCTCGGGGGCCAGTCGCTCGACGACCGTCGGTGGGGCGCCGCAGGTGGTGAGCACTGCCGCGCGGATCACGTCGCGATGTCCGGGTAGGGCATCGAGAAGTGGGCCAGCCGCGCGCCGTACGACTTCTGGTACTCCAGCGGCTCGGTGTTGTCCCGCTCGAAGAGGGCGATGAAGAGCGTCAGGGTGAGGAACGGGTGCGCCCCCAACTCGAAGAGCTTCACGTGGTCGTGGTTGGCCAACGCCTCCCGCTCCGTGTCGTCGAAGCGCAGCCAGGTGCTCGCCTCGCCGGTGTGGCAGTTCAGCACCGTGTTGGCGCACTCGGCCTCCCACCAGGCGACCAGCTCGCGCGCCTCGCTGCGGTAGCGCTCAACCAGGTCGGGGTCCCGGTCGACCATGAACAGGAACTTGTTCAGCAGGTACTTGCTCACGCCGCTGCTCCGTTCGGGTACCAGGTGAAGTACGCCTCCATGGTGTGGAACAGGTCGAGGGTGTCGACGTAGTCGGCCTTCACGCCGGCGCCGGCCACACCCATCATCAGCATGAAGTCCATGAAGCCGTGGGTGGCGTTGCCGGGCGAGT
>NZ_JBFAPG010000827.1:0-1199 GCF_040675595.1 Micromonospora sp. NPDC049580 | reverse complement strand
GCTGGACTCATTCTGAAGCTCTGGCGAGCAAGGAAGCAGCCGTGAAGGCCGGTGACGTTCTGCGGCTTGATCGGAAGGTCAGCGTTCAGTTCATGCCCACCGGCAGCGTGCCGGTGGCGAGCTTCACCATCACCAAGCTGCGCTGGCTGGCCCGGCACGAGCCGGATCTGGCCGCCCGGGTGGCGGCCGTCTGCCTGCCGCACGACTGGCTGACCTGGCGGCTGGCCGGTGCGCCGGGGCTGGCGGGGCTGCGGACCGACCGGGGTGACGCCAGCGGCACCGGCTACTGGTCCCCGTCCACCGGTTCCTACCGTCCGGACCTGCTGGAACGGGCCTTCGGTCGGCAGCTCGTGGTGCCCGAGGTGCTGGGCCCGGCCGAGTCGGCCGGCACGCTGGCCGACGAGCTGGGTGGGGGCGGCGCGCTGCTCGGCGCGGGCACCGGCGACAACGCCGCCGCCGCGTTCGGCGTCGGCGCCGGTCCCGGTGACGTGGTCGTCTCGATCGGCACCTCCGGCACGGTGTTCAGCGTGGCCGACGTGCCGGCCGCCGACGAGAGCGGCGCGGTGGCCGGCTTCGCCGACGCGTCGGGCCGCTTCCTGCCGCTGGTCTGCACGCTCAACGCCGCCCGGGTGCTGGACGCCGCCGCCACGATGCTGGGCGTCGACCTGGACGAGCTGGCCGAGCTGGCGCTCTCCGCGCCGGCCGGCGCGGACGGGCTGGTCATGGTGCCCTACCTGGAGGGTGAGCGGACGCCCAACCGTCCGCTGGCCACCGGCGCGGTGCACGGGCTGACCCTGCGCACGTCGACCCCCGCGCACCTGGCCCGGGCCGCCGTGGAGGGCATGCTCTGCGCGCTCGCCGACGGCCTGGACGCGCTTACCGCGCAGGGCGCCACCGTCCGCCGGGTCATCCTCGTCGGCGGCGGGGCACGCTCGGCCGCGGTCCGCCGGATCGCACCGCAGGTCTTCGGCTGCCCGGTGGTCGTCCCGCCCGCCGGGGAGTACGTCGCCGACGGCGCCGCCCGCCAGGCCGCCTGGGTCGCCCTCGGCGGTCCGACCCCGCCGCAGTGGGAGGTCAAGGGCACCGAGGAGTACGCGGCGGAGCCCGTCCCCGCCGTCCGTGACCAGTACGCCGCCGCCCGCGGGTTGGTCCTCGACCGCCGCTGACCGTCGGAGTCGACGCGGGTGGGAGCCGACCGG
>NZ_JBFAPG010000826.1:0-1200 GCF_040675595.1 Micromonospora sp. NPDC049580 | reverse complement strand
CCTCGCTGCGCTCGGTGCCGGCATGAGAGCCCAAGCACGCTGCGCTGATGATTCGTTCGCTGCGCTCACTCATAGCGGATCCTCGGGTCGAGTACGGCGTACAGGACGTCCACCACCAGGTTCGAGACCAGGTAGACCACGACGAGCACGCTGACGATGCCCACCACCAGGGGGCCGTCCTCGGTGCGGATGCCGCGGAAGAGGTTGAAGCCCACGCCGGGGATGTTGAAGACGCCCTCGGTGATGATCGCGCCGCTCATCAGGTTGCCCAGCTCCACACCGAGGAAGGTGACCACCGGGATGAGCGAGTTGCGCAGCACGTGGACGGTGACGATGCGGCGCTTGACCAGGCCCTTGGACCGCGCGGTCCGGACGTAGTCGGCGCGCAGGTTCTCGGCCACCGAGGTACGGGTCAGCCGCAGCGCGGTGGCCAGCGACAGCGAGCCGAGCACGATGCCCGGCAGCAGCAGCGCGTAGAACGTCGGCTGGGAGCCGGCGGTGGGCGGGAAGAGCTGCCACTTGACGCCCAGGAAGTACTGGGCGAGCGGCGCCAGCACGATGGTCGGGATGCCCAGCACGAGCAGGGTCAGCACCAGCGTCGAGTTGTCGAAGATGCTGGCCCGGCGGATGCCGGCGACCACGCCGGCGCTGACTCCGAAGATGATCGCCACGGCGAGCGCGATGAGCGCGAGCTTGAGGGTGACCGGCCAGGCCGCCTGCAGGATGTCGCCGATCTGGCGGCCGGTCAGGGACTGGCCGAGGTCACCCTGGAGCAGGTTCTTGACGTAGTCGAAGTAGCGGTAGAAGAAGCCGCCCACGCCTGTCGCGTCGAGGTGGTACTTCTCCGTCAGGTAGGCCCGTTGGGCCGGCGTCACCGGGCGTTCGCCCGCGAGGGCCTGGATGGGGTCGCCCTGGCCGGCGAACATCAGCGCGTAGACGATCAGGGTGGTCCCGAAGAACGCCAGGACCATCTGCAGTAGGCGCCGCAAGATGTAGCGGAACATGCTTAGCAGTCTCTCCGGAAATATGCGAAAGGGTCGCAGGACGGCATCTCTGGTCGTACCCGAAATATCCGAGACGTGCCGTCCGGCCCGGGGGAGGCCGGCGCCACCGACTGCGGGCCCACGCGAGCGGCCCGGCCGACTGCCAAATGTTGCTCTGTACCACCTGGCCGCGGGCGTACTGGATCCGCTGGATCAG
>NZ_JBFAPG010000825.1:0-1204 GCF_040675595.1 Micromonospora sp. NPDC049580 | reverse complement strand
GCCGGGTGAGCGGCGGATCGAGGTCGCCGGCAAGGGCGGGCGTCCGCGGGTGGCCCCGGTCAGTGCCGGGCCTTGCGCTCCTCGCTGCTGCGCCAGTTGCTGCCGGCCTTGGCCAGGCCGCGGCTACCGAGGTAGCCCAACGTCAGCAGGGTGATCAGGAACCAGGCGTTGTCGGCCCGGAAGATGTCCACTCCGGCCGAGTTCCGCCCGACGACCTGCGACGCGCCCAGTACGGCGGCCACCGCGATCAGGTAGATCCAGAACTCGGTGGTCTTGAAGGCCTGCTTGGTCTCCGTACCGGGTGCCTGCATGTCGTTGCGACGCCCGTCGTGCATGACCGGCATCTGCTGCGTCTCCCGCATCGCTGCGGGATTCTGCGGGTCGTTCATCGGCCGGTTCATCGGCCGGGTGGAAGCAGCCTGCGTGCTCATCTGGTCCTCCTCAGGATGCGATGAGTCGTACCTGCATTCCCTCGCCCCGCTACCGCGTGTCGGCCACGGCACGGTTCGCTTGCACGGCGGGGACGCCCCCCGACTACCCGAGGCCGCCGACCAGGTAACACTCCTCGGCTCGAAAAAGAATCGACGACGGCTGGCCACGCAGTGGTCGGCGCGGTCGTCGGACGGGTCTCACCGTTGGGGCACATCGGGGCGGATGTCCGTTTCCCGCTCGGCACCTGAGCACTGCGGGTTTGGTCGACGGGTGGCCGGGCACGCAGTCAGTTCCACAGCTTCTGCGAGGTGATGGACGTGCGTGAGGACGACATGCGGCAGGAGGCCGCCCGCCAGGCCGAGAACCGGATCGCCGGCGGCGTGTACGGCGAGGGCGCCCTCGACGAGGTCACAGTGCCCCCCACCGATATCGAGAGCCAAATCCAGCGAGACGACCCGCTCGACCCGGCGCACGAGCGGGTCGACCCGCAGGTGCTGCGCGACGGTGGCCCGGTCGGCGGGCAGGGTGCGGTGACCACCACCGGTGGCACCGCCGGCCCGGCGAGCGTGCGGCGGGTCGCCCGCCAGCCGGAGCGGCACCCCGGCAAGGTTGCCCCGACGACGACCGGGGACGCCACCACCGGCGGGTTGAGCACCCCGATGGGGGGCAGCACCAGCGACCAGTCCACGTCCGCCACCGGGCCGGGCAAGTCCATCCGGGACCGCTCGACCGACTGACCGACGGTGAGCCCGCCCCCGCCGACCGGCCGGTC
>NZ_JBFAPG010000824.1:0-1205 GCF_040675595.1 Micromonospora sp. NPDC049580 | reverse complement strand
CGGCCGTCCCTCCCTGGTGGTCAGCCCCCGCTCCGACCGGGTCTACGCGCACGCGCTCAGCATCGACGCCGACCGGCTGCGCGCGGCGCGGGTCGGCCTCGGCGGTCGCATCCTCGACCGGCGCGAGGTCGCCCGTCCCGGTGGCATGTCGGCGGTCGACACCGTCGGCCCGCTGGCCGATCTCGTTCGCGACATGGAACGCGGCGTCGCCTCCGACGCGCTGCTGGTCGGGGGAGCGGTCGCCGTCACCGACACCACCCGCGACCCGGACGGCAGGCTCCGGATCGTCGGCGTCGACGAGGGCCTCAGCGTGGCGCTGGAGGCCGAACTCACCGCCGGCCCGGGGTTCGTGGCCGGCGACCTCGCCGACATCGCGGGCCTGGCGGAGCACATCCGGGGCGTGGCCCCCGGCATCGACGACCTCATCTACCTGCACGGCGACCTGGGCATCAGCGCCGGCATCGTCGTCGGCGGCCGGTTGATGATCGGCCACCGGGGTCACAGCGGCAAGGTCGGCCACATGGTCGTCAACCCGAATGGCCTGCCGTGCGGCTGCGGCTCTCGTGGCTGCTGGGAGACCGAGATCGGTGAAGCCGCGCTGCTGCGCCACGCCGGCCGCGACCCGGACGACCGCGCCGCCGTGACCGAGGTGCTGCGCGCGGCGGCGGACGGCGATCCGGCCGCCCGCCGGGCCGTCGAGCAGGTCGCCGACTGGCTCGGCTTCGGCGTGGCCAACCTGGTGAACGTGGTCAATCCCGACGCCGTGGTGTTCGGTGGCTCGCTGCGCGACATCTTCATCGCCGGCGCGGACACGGTGCGGCGACGGCTGGACGCCATGCCGCTGCCGGCCTCCCGCGAGCACCTGCGGCTGCGCGCGGCGGCGCTCGGCCGCGACGCCGTCCTGATCGGCGCCGCCGAGTTGGCCTTCGACAAGCTGTTGGCCGATCCGCTGAACGTCGGCGTCGCCGGTCAGTCGGGTTCCGCCGGCCCGGTCTAGGCGATCTCCCGTACCACGCTGGTCCCGTTGCCCGGCCGGGACTCCCAGGCCCAGGACTCGTGCAGCTCCAGGCCGACCTCGCCGGCCACCACATCCGCCAGGGCGGCGAACCGCCGGCCGTCCAACGAGATCGTCACGCCCACCGAATCTAGTCGGCCCGATGTCGAGGCGTACGCGCCCCCGGTGGTCGGGCCACCGGGGGCGCGGT
>NZ_JBFAPG010000823.1:0-1208 GCF_040675595.1 Micromonospora sp. NPDC049580 | reverse complement strand
CCCGGCGTCACCAGCCGGGATCCGGGCCGGCGCCCGCCGGGTCGAGACGGTCCCACTCGGTCTCGGAGGTCAAGCCCTGCGCGGCCCGCAGCGTGTCGACCTGCTCGGTGCTGAGCAGCGCCGAGTGGTTGCGCGGATTGCCGGCGATGGGCAACCCCCAACCCTTCACGGTGTACGCGAAGACGACGCTGGGCCGGTCGGTGACCGCGTCGCACTGGGCGTACGCGTCGAGCATCGCGGACAGGTCGTGCCCACCCAGGTCGGTGACGAGCGGACGCAGCTCCTCGTCGTCGATGCCCTCCACGAACGCGCCCACCTCGGCCGGCGCACCGTCCAGGAACTGCTTGCGCAGGGCCGGGCCGGCCAACCCGAACAGCGACTGGTACTGCTCGTTGGGCATCGCGTCGATCCAGTCGCGCAGCGCCTCGCCACCCGGCCGGGCGTACGCCTCGGCGAGCTTACGGCCGTACTTGACCTCCACGACGTGCCAGCCGGCCGCCTCGAACTGACCGCGCCACTGCTTGATCCGGATGCCGGGCACCACCCGGTCCAGCGACTGCCGGTTGAAGTCGACAAGCCACATCACGTTGCCGAGCCCGGTGGTGGCCGGGTCGGCGACGGCCTCCCAGATGTTGCCCTCGTCCAGCTCGGCGTCACCGATCAGCGCCACGAACCGGGAGCGCGGCCGGGCGCCGAAGTGCGCGTCGATGTAGCGGCGGGTGGCGGCGGCGAACAGCGGCGCCGCCGCGCCCAGACCGACCGAGCCGGTGGAGAAGTCCACCTCGTCGGGGTCCTTGGTGCGCGACGGGTACGACTGGAGGCCGCCCCGGGCCCGCAGCCGGGGCAGGTACGAGCGGTCCAGGTTGCCCAGCAGGTATTGGATGGCGTGGAACACCGGCGAGGCGTGCGGCTTGACGGCGACGCGGTCCTCGGCGTCCAGGTGCGCGAACCACAGCGCGGTCATCGCCGTGACGAGGGACGCGCTGGACGCCTGGTGGCCGCCGACCTTGACCCCGTCGCCGGTGGCCCGGTCGTGGTTGGCGGCGTCGACGATCCGGGTGGCGAGCCAGAGCACCCGCCGCTGGATCTCGTCGAGGACATCGAGGTCGTGCTGGTTCACGGTGGCTCCATCCGGGCGTCGCCGTTGACGCCCTCGCGAGGGGATGCGGTGTGCACGGCGAACACCGCTGGCGCGTGCTGCGCCAGCG
>NZ_JBFAPG010000822.1:0-1219 GCF_040675595.1 Micromonospora sp. NPDC049580 | reverse complement strand
GTCGTCCTCGCGCTCGTGCGGGAGGTCGAGCAGGATCCGTGGCCGGTCGCCGTCGCAGGGCACCATGTAGGTCTGTGCGAACCGCGGGCTGCCGGCCTTGCCCTGCGGCGGCGCGAAGTCCAACGTCCACTCGGTCGGTACGAGGACGTACCCCCGGTGCGAGATCGAGAACGTCCAGAACGGTCAGACCAAACTGCTCGGTCATCGCCGTGCGGCGTTCGTCGAGAACGGCCCGGTGCCCGGCGTCGTTGATGACGACCGCCGCCCTGCCCGGGTCACCCTCGATGTACGCCTCGGCTGTAGCTCGCGGCAACGGCGCCGATGTCGCCGGCCTCGACGGCCCGCGCGTAGCCGTGCAGCAAGGCGGTGACCTGGTCGCGTACCGGTGTCTCCGTCGAGTTCATCCTCGGTCCTCTCAGTTCGGCGGCCGTCAGGAGGCGAGGATCCGCCCGTCCTCACTGACGGGGCAGCCCGCTCAGCCAGACGTCCAGCTCCGCCGGGGAGCGCAGCAACACCACGGGCGGCGCGGACGGATCGGTCTGCCAGGCCCGCATCCGCCGGGGCCCCGCCGCTACGACAAGACCGCGACCTCGTTCCAGGCCACCGTCACTATCGCCGCGCTACTCCAATCGTTGTAAACCTTTGAAGACGCGGCCTAGGGCCTGTCCTGTCGATCATGGAACCCGTGGCAGACGTCTTGGCTAGAGTCTCGCCGTGGTTGTGGTCAACATGGTGGAGAAGTTCGGCATGGACGATCTCCTCGAACGCGCATGGGATCTGCCATCAGAGGTCATCGAGCCGCTGCGCGCGCATGTCGAGGTGACGCCCGACGGGTGCGTCGTGGACGTGTGGCTCATGACAGCGGAGATCGCCGCCATCGTGCAGCCTTGGGTTGACGAGCCCATCGATGTCGAATCGGGTTCATGGTTCGTCAGCTCGGCGCAGGTCCCTGCTTGAGGCGAGTCATCGGGGTCATCGGAGCCAGATGATGGCGGCGATGAGGACCAGGCTGGATCGGTAGAGGGATGCGCGTTTGGCGTATCGGGTGGCCAGGTCGCGCCACTGCTTGAGCCGGTTGAAGCAGCGTTCCACGACGTTGCGCTTGCGGTAGGTCGCCTTGTCGAAGGCCGGCGACAACCCACAACTCCTGGCCCTGCTCGACGCGATCCGGATCAACGAGCCCGGACCCGGCCGGCCACGCAAACGCCCCGACGTGCTG
>NZ_JBFAPG010000821.1:0-1262 GCF_040675595.1 Micromonospora sp. NPDC049580 | reverse complement strand
GTCGGCGGCGATGCGCACGGCCAGCGCCGCGAGGGCCGTGCCGGTCACCCAGCGCTGCACCCGCAGCCACACCGGCCGGCGGGCGAAGAAACCGGCCAGCGCGCCGGCGCTGAGCACGATCAGCGCGTTGACGCTCAGCGCGACGGTGATCTGGGTCAGGCCCAGCAGCAGGCTCTGCGCCGCCACGTGCCCCCGCGCCGGGTCGATGAACTGGGGCAGCAGCGACACGTACAGGATGGCGATCTTCGGGTTGAGCAGGTTGGTGACCAGGCCCATGGTGAACAGCCGCCGTGGCGGGTCCGGTGGCAGCGGCGCGGGCGTGAACGGCGACCCGCCGCCCGGGCGCAGCGTGCGCCACGCCAGCCACAGCAGGTAGCCCGCGCCGGCCAGCTTCACCACCGCGTACAGCGTGGGGACCAGGACGAACACGGCGGCCAGGCCGGCGACCGCGGTGGCCAGGTAGACGCCGAACCCGGCGGCCACCCCGAGCAGCGAGATCAGCCCGGCGCGGCGGCCCTGCGCCACCGAGCGGGAGACCAGGTAGACCATGTTCGGGCCGGGCGTGAGCACCAGTCCCAGCGCCACCAGCGCGATCCCCAGCAGCGCACCCGTGCCGATCATGACGTTGCCCCCGTTCGCCGCCGCCTGGAGGAGAACCTAGACCGACCGGCGGCCCCGGCCCAGGACCACCTCACCGATGGTGGCCTGCGAATCGGTCGCGCGGGCGCAAACCACCTCGCGGGAATGGTCACCCGCCTGGACGCGCTGACCTGTGGCACGTGTGTCGCCGCGAGCCGGAGGCGGCGCGTTACGGTGGCCAGGGGAGGTGCCGCAGGGTGACCGAGGCGTGGGACGCGGCCGTGGAGGCGCAGATCCGGGGAGCCGTGCAACGCGGCGAGTTCGCCAACCTGCCCGGCATGGGCAAGCCGATCCCCGGGCGCGGAATGCCGTACGACGAGTCGTGGTGGATCAAGAGTTTCCTGGAGCGCGAGAAGCTACCCAGCGACCTGCTGCTGCCCACCCCGCTGCAACTGCGCCGGCGCATCGAGCAGGTCCCCGACGAGGTCCGTGGCCTGCCCACCGAGCAGTCCGTGCGGGACTTCGTGGGACAGCTCAACACGCAGATCGTCGCCTGGCTGCGCAACCCCGAGGGGCCTCGGGTGGCCGTGCGGCCGGTGAACGCCGACGAGGTCGTCCGTCGCTGGCGTGCCGAGCGCGCCGGACCCGAGGTAACGGTCACCGCCACCGACCCGGCGACCGTC
>NZ_JBFAPG010000820.1:0-1266 GCF_040675595.1 Micromonospora sp. NPDC049580 | reverse complement strand
GGCTCCGGCGACGACTCCGCCGCATCGCCCAAGACCCTCACCTACTGGGCCAGCAACCAGGGCGCCAGCCTGGAGGCCGACAAGACCATCCTCCAGCCGGAGCTGGACAAGTTCGAGAAGCAGTCCGGCATCAAGGTCAACGTCGAGGTCGTCCCCTGGTCGGACCTGCTCAACCGGCTGCTCGCCGCCGCCGCCTCGGGCAAGGGCCCGGACGTGGTGAACATCGGCAACACCTGGTCGGCGTCGTTGCAGGCCACCGGCGCGCTCGTCGAGTTCGACGACGCCGCCCTGCAGGCCGTGGGCGGCAAGGACCGGATCGTGCCCGCCGCGCTCGCCGCCGCCGGCGCCCCCGGCAAGCCGCCGGCCGCCGTGCCGCTCTACAGCATGGCGTACAGCCTGTACTACAACAAGAAGTCGTTCGCCGACGCCGGCATCACCGCGCCGCCGACCACCTGGGAGCAGCTCGCCGAGTACGGCAAGAAGCTCAGCACCGGCGGCAAGTGGGGCCTGGCGATCGAGGGCGCCAACCCGTCGGAGAACGCGCACCACGCCTTCACCTTCAGCCAGCAGTACGGCGGTGAGTGGTTCGACTCGGCCGGCAAGCCGACCTTCGACACCCCGCAGAACGTCTCGGCCATCAAGCGCTACATCGACTTCATGGCCGCCGACAAGATCACCAACCCGAGCAACGCGGAGTACGCGCAGAACCAGTCGGTCTCCGACTTCGCCAACGGCAAGGCCGCCATGCTGCTCTGGCAGTCCGCCGGCTCGAACCTCAAGACGCAGAACATGCCCGCCGACGCGTACGGGGTGGCCCCGGTGCCGTTCCTGGCCAGCCCGCCGGCCGGCGGCAAGAAGGTCAACAGCATGGTCGCCGGCATCAACATGGCGGTCTTCAAGCACACCAAGAACAAGGACGGCGCACTGAGCTTCGTCAAGTTCATGACCAGCGACGAGGAGCAGACGCTCCTCAACAAGACGTACGGCTCGCTGCCGGCCGTGAAGACCGCTGCCTCCGACCCGGCGTTCAGCGCGCCGGAGCAGAAGAGCATCCAGGAGACGCTGGTCACCACCGCCGCCCCGCTGCCGCAGGTGCCCGACGAGAGCACCTTCGAGACCCTGGTCGGCACCGCGATGAAGGAGTTGTTCGCCGACGCGGCGAGCGGCAAGCCGGTCACCGAGCAGTCGGTGAAGGCGAAGCTGACCGACGCGCAGCAGAAGATGCGCTGACCCACGCAGCGCCGGTGGCCGTGGTCGGGCGTCGAG
>NZ_JBFAPG010000819.1:0-1267 GCF_040675595.1 Micromonospora sp. NPDC049580 | reverse complement strand
CCCGGACGCCGGTCTGGCGGTCATGCGCGACGCCCTCGACACCGCCGAGCGCGCCGGCCAGCCCGAGGACGTGGCCTGCGCCTACCTGCACCTGGCGGAGCTGCTGACCGGGCCGCTGAACATCCTCGAAGAGGGCGTGGTGGTGGCACGGCGGGGCGCCGAGCGGGTGGCCGAGCTGGGGCTGGGCCGCACCTGGGGCACCCGACTGCTGGCCATCGCCATCAACGGGCTGTTCCGGGTGGGCCAGTGGGCCGAGGCGGAGAAGGTGGTCGCCGTGGCCCTGCGGCACCGACCGTCCGGCGCGGACGCCGTCGAGTTGCTGCTCGCCCGATGCCGGCTCTCGGTGGGCTACGGCGACATCGAGGCCGCCGGTCGGGACCTCGACGCGGTGGCGACCCTGCTCGCCGGCGGTGGGGCCCGCCACGTCATCCCGCTGCTCACCCTGCGGTCCGGGTTGGCGATGTGGGAGGGCCGGCACGACGTGGCGCGGCTGGCGGTCCAGCGCGGCCTCACCGAGAGCCGCTCCGACGACGTGATGATCCTGTCCGCCCTGGTCTGGCACGGGCTGCGCGCCGAGGCGGAGGCGCACTCCAGCCGCACCGTGGACGTGGACCCGACGGCCGTACGCCGGCTGCGGGACGTCGCCGACCGGATGGCCCGCAAGAGCGCCGGAGCGGCCCGACCGGTGCGCTCTGTGGTGGAGGGCTTCCTGGCCCTGTGCGCCGCCGAGGTGAGCCGCCTCAACGGCAGCGACCCCGAGCTTTGGGCCACCTCGGTCGCCGAGTGGGACCGGCGTAACCACCCCTATCCGGCGGCGTACTCCCGCCTGCGGCAGGCGGAGGCTCTGCTGGCCCGGCGCAGTCGGGTGGCCACCGCGGGCAAGCTGCTGCGGGAGGCGTACGGAGTGGCGCAGGGGTTGGGCGCGGTGCCGTTGACCTCGGAGATCCGGGAGTTGGCGGGGCGGGCCCGGGTGTCGCTGCAGGAGCGCGACGCCGACGGCGCGCGCGCCGCCGCGTCGGCCGAGCCGGTCGGCGACGAGTTGGCTGCCCTCACCGCGCGCGAGCGGGAGGTGCTCGCGCTCGTCGCCGAGGGGTTGACCAACAAGGAGATCGGGCAGCGGCTGTTCATCAGCGAGCGGACCATCGGTGTGCACGTGTCGCACATCTTCGACAAACTCCAGGTCCGCACCCGCGTCCAGGCCAGCGCGATCATGCTGCGCAACTCCCGCGGCTGACGGCACCGGTACGTATCCCGGCGCGTGTGCGCG
>NZ_JBFAPG010000818.1:0-1272 GCF_040675595.1 Micromonospora sp. NPDC049580 | reverse complement strand
GCCGCCCCTCGTCGGGTGCGGCACGCGACGCCGACACGTCACGACTGCCGACCGGTCACCTGACTGGCCAACCCCACCAACGCCGCCCGTACCGAATCCGGGAGCGGGATCGCCGCCAGCGCTCCCGTCGCCGCTTCCTTGCGGATCCTGATCATCTGTTCGATCCGGTCCCGGGCGCCGGTGGCCTCGATGATCTCGCGCAGCTCGACCGCGCCGTCCGCGTCCAACTTCGGGTTGCCGAACAGCTCACGCAGCCGCAGGGTCTGCGACCGGTCGGCGGCGCTGCGGGCCAGCGCCATCATCACCGTGGGCTTGCCCTCGCGCAGGTCGTCCAGGATCGACTTGCCGGTGACCGCCGGATCACCGAAGACGCCCAACACGTCGTCGCGGAGCTGGAACGCGTCACCCAACGGATCACCGAACTCGCCGAGAGCCGCGATCAGCTCCGGCCCCGCCCCGGCCAGCGCCGCGCCGATCTGCAACGGTCGGGTGACCGTGTACCGGGCAGCCTTCATCCGTATCACGGTGAGCGCGCTGGCCACCGAGCCGTCACCCACCCCGGAGACCAGGTCGAGGTACTCCCCCGCGATCACCTCGGTGCGCATCAGCGCGAACACGGCGTAGCCCCGGTGCACCTGCTCGGTGTCCAGCCCGCACTCGTGGAACATCTGATCCGACCAGGCCGCGCAGAGGTCCCCGCAGAGCAGGGCGGTGTTGCGCCCGTACGCCTCGGGGTCGCCGCGCCACGACGAGCGGGCGTGCAGGTCGGCGAAGAGGCGGTGCACCGACGGTTCGCCCCGGCGGCGGTCGCTGCCGTCCAGGATGTCGTCGTGGATCAGCGCGAACGCGTGGAACAGCTCCAGCGCCGCCGCGGCCACCACGATCGGGCGGCCGTCGGCAGCCCCGGCAGCCCGCCAGCCCCAGTAGCAGAACAGCGGACGCAGCCGCTTTCCGCCGGCCAGCACGAACCGTTGCAGCGCGGTGAACACCCCGCGCGGCGCTCCGTCGGGCCAGTCCGGGCCCTGCCGGTCGAGGAAGGCGGCCAACTCCGCGTCGAAGCGCTCCCGCAGCCTGCTCGCGTCCGTCGGGGCGACGGTGGACGTCACGATCCCACCCCGGTCCGGCCACCGTCGCCGTTGGCCAACCCGGCCAACTCCAGCAGCAGCGCCTTCACCTCGGTGGCCGCGACCCGGTCCCGGGCAGCGGACGGGTCGGAGCAGAGCAGCACCGGGGCGTCCGCCGGGTCGCTGGGCAGCCGCCCGTGTGAGCCGC
>NZ_JBFAPG010000817.1:0-1275 GCF_040675595.1 Micromonospora sp. NPDC049580 | reverse complement strand
TTGCGTACGCCGCCGGGCCTGCAACTGGAGCCGGTGCTAGACGCTGCGCAGGAAGCGGTAGCCGCGCAGCAGCGACTCGCCGTCGGCGCGGCCGACGTAGCCACCCGCGACCAGCGCACGCAGCGCCGGGATGGTGCCCGGCGCCCGCAGCGTCTCGTCGCCGCGACCGTGCACCAGTTGCAGGAGCTGGACGGCGAACTCGATGTCGCGCAGCCCGCCGGGACCGCGCTTGATCTCGCGTTCCAGCTCCTTCGGCGGGATGTTGTCGATGATCCGGCGGCGCATCGCACGGACGTCCTCGACCGCCTCGGGTCGTTCGGCGGCCCTCCACACCAGCGGGGCCAGCTGGTCGATCCACTCCTGGGCCAGCGGCAGGTCCCCGGCGGCCGGACGGGCCTTGAGCAGCGCCTGGAACTCCCAGGTGCGCGCCCACCGCCGGTAGTAGGCCAGGTGGCTGGCGAGGGTGCGCACCAGCGGGCCCCGGTTGCCCTCGGGCCGCAGCGCGGCGTCCACCGGCCAGGCGACCAGCCCGCAGATGTGGATCAGCCGGGTCGCCACCAGGGTCGCGGCCGGCAGGTCGCCGTCCTCGGCCGCCACGAAGATCACGTCCACGTCGGAGACGTAGTTCAGTTCGCCGCCGCCGCACTTGCCCATCGCCACCACGGCCAGCCGGGGTCGCTCGGTGCCCTCCGCCAGCTCGTCGACGGCGATCTCGTACGCCGCGGCAAGCGTCGCGTCGGCCAGCGCGGACAGCGCCGCCATGGTCTGCTCCAGGGCCCGGCCGCCGGTGAGGTCGGCCGCCGCGATCCGCAGCAACGCCAGCCGGTACGCGGTCCGCAGCACCGCCACGGGGTTGCCGTCGCCGGCCGGTTCCAGTCGACCCTCGGCGATCGGCGCGAGCCCGTCCGGGGCGGTGCGCAGCGCCAGGCAGTGCTCCGGGTTGGCCACCAGATGATCACCGAGCGCCGACGACGCGCCCAGGACGGCGATCAGTCGACGCCGCAGCCCAGGGTCGGCGAGCAGCTCCGCGATCAGCGGCGAGCTCGCGCCGCTGCCGCCAGGCCCGCCGTCGCCGCTGATGCGCCGTTCGGCCTCGACGATGCGGTGCAGTTGGCGCAGCGCCAGATCCGGGTCGGCGGCGCGGGACAGCGCGGCGAGCAGCTCCTTGGCCGGCTCGTCGACCGGCTCCTGCTCGACCGGCTGCCAGAGGCCCAACCCGTCCGGGCCGAGCAGGTCGGCGGCGCGGGCTCCGCCGTCGCCCTCGGCGACGCCGAA
>NZ_JBFAPG010000816.1:0-1294 GCF_040675595.1 Micromonospora sp. NPDC049580 | reverse complement strand
CCGTGACGCGCCTACCACGCTGCTGTCCTGCGCCTCGGGCCGCGGCCGTTCGGCGGAGTGCCGACCGGCTCCGGGGAGGCCCTGTCGGCCGGGAACGGGCACGACCACGCGCCCGGGACCGGGCCGCACTCCCATCCGGGGGACGTCAGCGCGGGTGAGACGCTGGCGACCGGGACGACGGTAAGCGCGGGCGGTTACACGTTGCAGCCCCTGGAGCGGACCCAGCCGCCCGGCGTACGCGCGGACTACCGGTTCCGGATCGTCGGAACCGACCGGCAGCCGGCGACGCGTTTCGCCGTCGTGCACGAGAAGCCGTTGCACCTGATCGTGGTGGGTCGCGACCTGGGCGGCTACCAGCACCTGCACCCGACGATGGCGCCCGACGGCACCTGGAGCGTCCCCCTGACACTGGCCCGGCCGGGCGGCTACCGCGTCTTCGCCGACTTCTCCGTCAGCGCCCCCGACGGTCGACAGGTGCCCCTCGTGCTGGGCGTCGACCACCACGTGCCGGGCGCGTACGCCCCGGCCGCGTTGCCACCGGCCCAGGCGCAGGCGACGGCCGGACCGTTCACGGTGTCGATGACCGGGATGCCCACCGCCGGGGTGACGGCGCCGGTGCGATTCCAGCTCACGCGCACCGACGCCGCCGGGCCGGTCCAGCCGCAGCGGTACCTCGGCGCGTACGGGCACCTGGTCGTCGTTCGCGAGGGTGACCTCGGGTACGTGCACGTCCACCCGGAGCAGGAGCTCGTCGACGGCGCGGTCGCGTTCTGGCTGACCGTCCCCAGCTCCGGCCGGTACCGGGCCTTCTTCGACTTCCAGGTCGACGGGAAGGTCCAGACCGCCGAGTACACGATCAACCTGCCCTGACAGCTGGCCCACGCGGCCACGACACGCGTCGATGGTGTTGTGATGAGCACAGCATCGGCTCGGGGATTTGTCCGGTTCCGCCGCTCTGTTCCCCAGGTTGGTGGAACGATGGCTGTCGTGGGAACTGCCGATACTGCCATGCCTGCCATCTCGCCGCTTGCCGGTGAGCCGATCAAACGCGCGGATGCCGAGCGGCTCGCGGGGGTGCTGAAGGCGTTCGCCGATCCGGCCCGCCTGCGACTGCTCAGCCTGATCCAGGCCGCCCCGGAGGGCGAGGCCTCGGTCACCGACCTCACCGCGCCGCTCAACCTCTCTCAGCCGACCGTGAGCCATCACCTGCGGATTCTCACCGAGGCCGGTCTGATCGAGCGCGAGAAGCGCGGCGTCTGGGCGTATTACCGCATCGTGCCGTCGGCGATCGCGG
>NZ_JBFAPG010000815.1:0-1296 GCF_040675595.1 Micromonospora sp. NPDC049580 | reverse complement strand
CCACCGTCATACCCGCGGTCAGTGCGACCGCGAGGGTCGCCGTCGCCAGCAGAGCTTTCTTGGGTCTCATGTCGTTCCTTCTCAGTGGTTGCATCGGTGGTGGTGATGTGCCACTTCACTCAGGACGGACTGATCCCGGTGGCGGACGCCGGCGTGAGCCGAGGAATCCGCAACGGTCATCCTGGGCACTGCGCACCGGCGCACGCAGCCTGGCCGGCGCTCGCCGGCAACCACGCGAGTCCTGAGATGGCGTCCGCTGCCCGGGGACGCCGTGCTTCGAGGCGCGACCGCGGGACTCGCCCGGTGAGCCACCGACGCCGCCGACCTCTGCATCGAGAGTGAGCGATAACATGCTGTTCGTCAAGACGTAACGAGCCGGCCACATAGCCGCCCGGCCGAATCGGTTCGCGGAGCGTGCATCATTGCCACCTGTCGACGTCCGTACGGGAACGGGTCGACGATCCATGCGGCCTCGACGCTGTGGGCGCACCGGGCAATGGCCTTGTTATCGCTCACAGTCCAGGTCACCTGCCGCGCGTACCGCAGGGGCGCCGGGCGGGAATCCGCGCGCCGCTCGCGCCCGGCGAAGCCGGACCGGCGCGGTGGCCGCGGATCGGCCCGCGACAGGTGTAGCCCGAGTTGCCCGGGGGCAAAAGTCCGCGCATGGATGGGACGGCGTGAGGCGGCCGACGCGGTGTTCGCCGCCGGCGGCGTTCGGCGCGGCGGCGTTCGGCGCGGCAGCGCTGGGGGCGGCAGCCCTCGGCGCTGCCCTGGGCGCCGAGCCCGCACACGCCGCCCCGTTGCCGTCACCGTCGCCGACCACCCGTGCACCGGCGGAAGACGCCACCGCACCGGGGATCGTCGGGGCGCTGCTACACGACGTGGACGAGACGCCGCTGGACGTCGGCCTGCCCCTGCCGACAGCCCTCCCCCGACCCGTGCCCACGGCCCTCCCACGGCCCGTGCCGACAGCCGTCCCCCGGCCCGTGCCGACGGCCGTCCCCCTGCCCCTGCCGACCGTCACCGCTGCGCTGTCGGTCGTACCGTCGACCGCCGCGGCAACCCGACCACCTCGTGCGCGACAGTCGTCCCCGCCGCCGGCCGCGCGCGTTCCGTCGGCGTCGGCCGCGCCGGCCGCACGCACCACCGCGCCACCGTCGCCACCGCCGCCGACCCACGTGACAGCGATGGCGTACCGGGCCAGCCTCCCCCGCATCGTCAACGGCGGCGCGCCGGCTCGAACGCTGGCGACGAGGACCGCGCAACCGCTATCGGCACCGCCCCCTCCCGTCGGGC
>NZ_JBFAPG010000814.1:0-1312 GCF_040675595.1 Micromonospora sp. NPDC049580 | reverse complement strand
TTTTGGGGTGTGCCCGTCTTGTAGCTGCCGCGCGGCGCGAACGGGCCGGCCGACGAGGCCAGCGCCGAGTCGTTCCCGGCCAGCGACCCGCCCGCCAACGAGTTCAGCGACCCGGCCGACGAGCCGCGCGACCTGGAGACCGCGGCGGTGGGCGCGGGCGGCCGGGCCACCAACCCGATCCGGGTCACCAGCGCCGACGGCGTCGAGTACGAGCTGGACCACGGCGCCGTGGTGATCGCGGCGATCACCTCCTGCACCAACACGTCCAACCCGCAGGTGATGATCGGTGCCGCGCTCCTGGCCCGCAACGCCGTGGAGAAGGGCCTGACCCGCAAGCCGTGGGTGAAGACCACCCTCGCCCCGGGTTCCAAGGTCGTCATGGACTACTACGAGCGGGCCGGCCTCACCCCCTACCTGGACAAGCTCGGCTTCAACCTGGTCGGGTACGGCTGCACCACCTGCATCGGCAACTCGGGCCCGCTGCCCGAGGAGGTGTCGGCGGCGGTCAACGAGCACGACCTGTCGGTCGTCTCGGTGCTCTCCGGCAACCGGAACTTCGAGGGCCGGATCAACCCGGACGTCAAGATGAACTACCTGGCGTCCCCGCCGCTGGTCGTCGCGTACGCCCTCGCCGGCACGATGGACATCGACCTGGCCAACGAGCCGATCGGTGAGGACAGCGACGGCAACCCGGTCTTCCTGCGCGAGATCTGGCCGAACAGCGCCGAGATCCAGGACGTCATCGCCCAGGCGATCGGCGCGACCGGGTTCAGCGCCGCGTACGCCGACGTCTTCGCCGGCGACGAGCGGTGGCAGTCGCTGCCCACCCCGACCGGCGACACCTTCGCCTGGGACAGCGACTCGACCTACGTGCGCAAGCCCCCGTACTTCGAGGGCATGCAGCAGGAGCCGAGCCCGGTCGTCGACATCTCGGGCGCGCGGGTGCTGGCCAAGCTGGGTGACTCGGTGACCACCGACCACATCTCGCCGGCCGGCTCGATCAAGGCCGACTCCCCCGCCGGCACGTACCTCGCCGAGCACGGCGTGCCGCGCCACGAGTTCAACTCGTACGGCTCCCGCCGGGGCAACCACGAGGTGATGATCCGAGGCACCTTCGCCAACATCCGGCTGCGCAACCAGCTGGTGCCCGGGGTGGAGGGCGGCTTCACCGTCAACCACCTCACCGGCGAGCAGACCTCCATCTACGACGCCTCGATGGCCTACCAGGAGGCCGGCATCCCGCTGGTCATCCTTGCCGGCAAGGAGTACGGGTCGGGCTCGTCGCGGGACTGGGCGGCCAAGGGCACCATGC
>NZ_JBFAPG010000813.1:0-1312 GCF_040675595.1 Micromonospora sp. NPDC049580 | reverse complement strand
CGCCGACCACCGCTCCGCCGACTACGGCCCCGCCCCAGCGTTCGTTGATCATGAAGTTATTGCCGCGACACGCCGACGCGCAGGGCAATAACTTCATGATCAACCGGGTGGCGAGGGGCCGGCAGCGAGGGTCGGGTTAGTCGCCGGTGGGGGTTTCTGCGGCTGTTCGTAGGTTGGGGCCGCTTGCGGGTTCGGCGATGCCGCCGAGAGACTCGGCGAAGGCCGGGTCGGTGGCGGTCTCCGCCGCCACCGCCGGCTGGTCGGCCGGCATGACCTGGGGCATCGTGGGTACGGCGATAACCGCCGTGCCGTACGCGCAGATCTCCATCCACATCTCACCGCAGTCCCGGCTGTCGAAGCGCATGCCGATCACGGCGTTCGCGCCGAGCCGCAGCGCCTCCTCGCCGAGGCGGGTCACGGAGTCGGTACGCCAGCGGGTCAGGTTGTCCGGCGCCATCGGGTCGTACGCGCCACCGCGCAGATTCTTGACACCCTCGCGGTACGGGTTGCGCGTCCTGGCCATCGATGACACCACCTCACCGAGAATCTGGCGGATCTCGTAGCCGGGCAGTTGCTCTGTCGTCACGACCAGCACGGTTCCGATGCTGTCAGGAGTTGCGCGACCCGATCGGGTGCCGTGTTCACCTGATCGGATGCTGCAAAACGACGCGGCGCGGACGGTCGGCACGCCGGCGACCATCCGCGCCGCGCGGGCGCTAACGGTCAGACACCGGCCACCGAGGTGATCCAGGCCCGGTTGTACGCGACACTGCCGTAGTTCTGGATGGAGGAGCCGTCGGCCGTGGAGGCCACACCGACCTGCTGGCCGTTGTAGAACTGCGGCCCGCCCGAGTCGCCCCGCCAGGCGTTGCCGTTGATCCGGCTGCTGCGGATCGCCTGCCCGCCGTACGCGTCGGTGGCGCTGTTGCTGGTCACCTGGACGGTGGCGGTCTTGAGCTGGCTGGAGGCGTCGCACCCGCTGTAGCAGGTCATGCCCCACCCGTAGATCGAGTTGGTCGAGCCGACGGGCGGGTTGCTGCTGGCCAGGGACACCGCCGAGGTGCTGACGGTGCTGGAGAGCCGCATGAGGGCCAGGTCGTTACGGGTGTAGGTGGCGCTGACGGTACGGGTGACCCCGCCCGAGGCGCGGTAGACGCTGCCGACCCGGACCGACATCGTGCCGCTGATGCAGTGTCGGGCGGTGAGCACCCACTGCGCGGCGATCACGCTGCCCGAGCAGGTGAACGAGCCGTTGCTCAGCACGGCGGCGGCCCAGGGGGCGGACGACACGGTGCCGCCGCCGATGATGGGT
>NZ_JBFAPG010000812.1:0-1320 GCF_040675595.1 Micromonospora sp. NPDC049580 | reverse complement strand
GAGCGTCAGCAGCCGCTCGCGCAGGCGGGCCGCGTCGGCCACTCCGAGGTACGCCAGCGGCGCCTCGGTCTTGCCTCCGCCGACCACCTCCAGGCGCAGCTCGGCCAGGCCGGTGAGCTGGGCGAGCAGCGGGCGGACCACCTCCACGGCCTGCAACCGCTCCAGCGGGATGGCCCGGGTACGCCGCCAGAGCAGCCCTTCGTGCACCCGCAGTTCGCGGCCCACCACGTGGTAGCCGGTGTTGTACCAGCTGATCACCGACAGCACGGTCGCGCCGAGCGCCAGCACCACCACCATGGCGGCGAACCAGCCGAAGCCCACCCGCGACAGCGTCGACCAGGACAAGCCCGCGATCACCACGACCAGCGACTTGGCGCCGTGCAGCAGCGGGCTGAGCGGGTGCAGCCGCTGCCGCGGCTCACCGTCACCGCCGCCCGGCGACGCCGGCCAGGGGTAGACCGCCCCGGGCGGCACCCCAGACGGCCCCGCGGGGTACGGCACCCCAGGCGGTCCCGCGGGGTACGGCGGAGCAGGCGGACCGGGATGTGGCGGAGTGGGCGGGCCAACGGGGTGCGGTGCGCCGGCGGCAGGCGCGCTGCCGGCGGCAGGCGCGCTGCCGGCGGCAGGCGGTGCGCCGGCGGGAGGCGCGCTGCCGGCGGGCAGCGGAGGCCGGGTGTCCGGCTCGGCGGGACCGTCGCTCATCGGGCCGGCTCCCGGCGGTGCCGACGGTCACCCGCGCGGGCGGTCACAGCCCCTCCGCCCGGTCCTCGCCCAGCGCGGTGAGCCGGTCGCGCAGCCGGGACGCCTCCGCCGGACGCAGCCCCGGCACCCGCGCGTCACTGGCGGCCGCCGCCGTGTGCAGCTGCACCGTGGCCAGGTCGAAGGCACGCTCCAGCGGACCGGCGCTCACGTCGACGAACTGCATGCGGGAGTACGGGACGATGGACAACCGCCGGACCAGCAGCCCGTGCCGCACCAGCAGGTCGTCGTCGCGCTCGGCGTAGCCCCAGGCGCGTACCGCGCGGACGATGGCTATGGCCCGCCACGCGCCGAGCACCACCACGAGGGCGAGTGCGAGCCCGAACAGCCAGTGGCCGCTCAGCGCCCAGCCGATCGCGGTCACCGCCAGGCCGATGGCCACCACGACCGCGAGCCGGATCAGCTCCACCCAGATCAGGTTGGTGGAGATCGGCTGCCACCGGACGGTGTCCGGCCAGGGCTCCAGCGGCCCTCGCCCCGACGACTGCGGACCGGAGTGGGTCACCGAACCCGTGCCCGACGGCAGGAGACCAGGCGACGGCAGGTCGGACGGGGGCGGAC
>NZ_JBFAPG010000811.1:0-1327 GCF_040675595.1 Micromonospora sp. NPDC049580 | reverse complement strand
GTCACGACCTGCCCGCCGACGCGCTCGCCGGGTTGCTCGCGGCGGAGGTGGGGATCGCGGCGTTCGGCGGCGACGCGGGGGGCGCGCGTGCCCTGATGGCACGCCTGGCCGCCGACCGGCCCCGGGACCCGCTGCTGGCGACGGCCGTCGCGGCGTTGCTGCCGTACCTGCTGCTGTTCGACGGGCAGCCGGGGCAGGCGGTGCGGATGTTCGACACCGGAGAGGTCGACATCCCGGAGACCTGGCCGACGATGCGTGCCGCGACGCAGGCCTGCCACGTGCAGGCCCTGCTGCTGTCCGGGCGACTGCACGACGCCGAGCGGCTCGCCCAACGCTACTACCGGGACGCGGTCACGCGGGGCGCGGCGGACGCGGTCGGGCTGCTCGCCTTCTCACTGGGCAAGTGCGCCTACCACGCCGGGCAGATGCGGCGGTCGATGCGCTGGCTGCACGAGGCGCGGACCCTCACCGCCGACCGTACGCTGTTCCCGATCCGCGACTACGTGCTGTCGGCGAACGCGTACGTGGCGGCGCAGTTGGGTGAGCTGGCGGAGAGCGGGAGGTTGTTGCGGCAGCTCTTCGACGATCGCACCGACGGCGACGGCCCGCACGGCGGCGGCCTGGTGGCCATCGACGCCGAGCTGACCGCGGCCTGGCTGACCGCCGCGCAGGGCCACCCGGCGACGGCCGTCGCGACGCTGCGGGAGTTGCAGGGGCGTGCCGGGCAGGCGACGACGGTCACGGTCGAGTGCCTGCACCTGCTGTCTCGCCTGGAACCCGGCACCGCGACCGCCGAGCGGCTGTGCACGGTCACCGCCGACTGTGACAGTCCACTGTTCGCGCTGTGGTCCGACTACGCTCACGCGCTCGCCGCCGACGACCCGGCCGCGCTGGAACGCGTCGGCAGCGCCCTGGAGGCCAGCGGCTACCTGACGCTCGGGCTGGAGGCCGTGGTCGCCGCCGAGAGGGCGTGCCACCGTCGAGGCGACCAGCGCCGGGCCAACCTGCTGGCCCGGCGCGCGGACCTGCTGCGGGAGCGGTGCGGCGGATACTGGCCCCCGTTGAGCCCTCGGCCGTCGGACCGGGACGGGCTCACTCCCCGGGAGCGACAGATCTGCGAACTGGCCTCGGCCGGGCACGACAATGCCGCGATCGCGGCCAAGCTGGTGTTGTCGGTGCGGACGGTGGAGAACCACCTTCAGCGGGCGTACGTCAAGCTCGGCGTCCGGGGCCGCAGCGGGCTCCCGACGGCGATCGGGGCGCAGCGGGCGGGGTAGGGCGCGCGGGCGCTCACCCGGTGACCTGCGGGCGTCGGGTCGGACGCGGT
>NZ_JBFAPG010000810.1:0-1330 GCF_040675595.1 Micromonospora sp. NPDC049580 | reverse complement strand
CATGGCGGTGCGTATCTCGCCGAGCTGGGGGAGCAGCAGGTGCACAATCAACCCCAGGACCAGCAGCTCCAGGACCGCGCGGCGGCTGATCCGGAACCTCCCCGGAGTCGGGAGCGGGCCGCGCCGTCGTACCGGTCTCGGACGCCGAGTCGGCCGCCAGCGCGGCGAGCCGCGCGTCGGCGAGCGCCTCGGTGCCGCTGGCCAGCCGGGTGATGCCCCCGGCCGACCAGGCCATGCGGCCGACCAGCGCCGCCACGCCACAACCCCGGGTGTACGGCCGCCCGGCCCGACCCGAGTCGGACAACGAGCCGGAGCAGGCAGCCCCGGAGGCGTTCCAGGCCGACCCGGCTCCCGAGCGTCCGGGCATGCCTGACTGGCAGCAGGACGCCGGCCGCCAGGGCGCGCCCGACTGGCAGCAGGACGCTGGTCGCCCGGCCATGCCCGACTGGCAGCAGGCGCCTGAGCGCCCGGCCGCACCGGACTGGCAGCAGGCGCCGGAGCGCCAGGGCCCGCCGGACTGGCAGAACGGGCCGGATCGGCAGCAGGGCTTCCCCGGTTGGGGCGACGACTCGCCGTCCGAGCCGCAGTTCGACGACCGGGAACGGTCGTCGGCGCCCAACGGGTTCGGCGAGCCCCCCTCGGCCGCTGCCGCGCCGCCGGCGTTCCCACCCGGTGTGCCGTCCTTCGTCGACGCGCCCGGCAACAACCGGCCGGTGAACGGCGTTCGACCGCAGTCCGGCGGTGAGCGCCCAGCCGACCGCTTCGGGGCGCCGGCCGCCGGCACCGCCGCGGTGAACGGCGCGCCGGGCTTCGGTGCGCCGGCCATCGAGCAGGCGCCGGGTGGTCAGTTCCCGGCCTTCCCGCCGCCCCAGCAGCCAGGGCCGTCCTGGGGCCAGGAGGCCACCGAATCGGACCAGGGCCGGTTCGACTCGTTCAAGCCGGACGCGGAGGAGCCCAAGGCGGAGCCTCCGGTGCCGAAGGTGCGCAACGGTCGGGTCCTGGCCGCGGTGTTGATCGCCGCCGTGCTGATCCTGGCGGTGCCGCTCGGCCTGCTGATGCTGCTCGGCAAGTTCGGCGGTGGGGACGACTCGCCGGCCTTCGACCCGGCGGTCGGCACCTGCGTGAAGCAGGCCGGCCAGGGCGCCTCGGCGGTGGACTGCGGCGAGGCGGGCGCGTTCACGATCGTTTCCAAGGTGGACGCGAAGGACAAGTGCGCCGACCCTGCTCAGCCCCACGTGGTGCTGCCCGGCGAGGGCACCAACCGGGTGCTCTGCCTCAAGCCGGCCACCAAGTAGAACGCATCGACGGCGGAGCCACGGTTGCCCGTGGC
>NZ_JBFAPG010000809.1:0-1340 GCF_040675595.1 Micromonospora sp. NPDC049580 | reverse complement strand
GTGGGATTCCCCCACCCCGGCACCGTCGCATGGAGCCCACTCCGCCCTCCGGCCCCCGACAACTCGGCCGTACGCTGAACGGTGATGGCTTACCTGGATCACGCGGCGACGACTCCGATGCTCGACGAGGCACTGGAGGCGTACGTCGCTACCGCCCGCGAGGTCGGCAACGCGTCCTCCCTGCACGCGGCGGGTCGTCGTGCCCGTCGTCGGGTCGAGGAGTCGCGCGAGCGGGTGGCTGCGGTACTGGGCGCCCGGCCGTCCGAGGTGATCTTCACCGGTGGGGGCACGGAGAGCGACAACCTCGCGGTCAAGGGCATCTTCTGGGCCCGCCGGGGCGCCGGCCCCGACCGCCGACGGGTGATCTCCAGCGCCGTCGAGCACCACGCCGTGCTGGACTCGGTCGACTGGCTGGTCGAGCACGAGAGAGCCGAGGTCGGCTGGCTGCCGGTGGACTCCACGGGCCGTCTCGACCCGGAGGACCTGCGTGCCGAGCTGACCGCGTACGCCGACCGGGTGGCCCTGGTCACCGCCATGTGGGCCAACAACGAGGTCGGCACCGTGCAGCCGGTGGCCGAGCTGGCCGCCGTCGCCGCCGAGTACGGCGTGCCCTTCCACACCGACGCCATCCAGGCCGTCGGCCAGGTGCCCGTCGACTTCGCCGCCAGCGGGGCCGCCGCGCTGACCGTCACCGGGCACAAGCTGGGCGGCCCGATCGGGGTGGGCGCGCTGCTGCTCGGCCGGGACGTGGCGGCCGTCCCCCTGCTGCACGGCGGCGGCCAGGAACGCGACGTCCGTTCCGGCACGCTGGACACCGCCGGCATCGTCGCCTTCGCGGTCGCCGTCGAGACCGCCGTGAAGGGTCAGCAGGAGTACGCGGCCCGGGTGGCCGCCCTCCGCGACGATCTGATCGAGCGGGTCCGCCGGGCGGTGCCCGAGGTGATCTACAACGGTGATCCGACCGACCGGCTGCCCGGCAACGCGCACTTCTCCTTCCCGGGCTGCGAGGGCGACGCCCTGCTGCTCCTGCTGGACGCCCAGGGCATCGCCTGCTCGACGGGTTCGGCCTGCTCGGCGGGGGTGGCCCAGCCCTCGCACGTGCTGCTGGCGATGGGCGCCGACGACGACCGCGCCCGTTCCTCGCTGCGTTTCACCCTCGGCCACACCAGCACCCAGGCCGACGTGGACGCCCTCGTCGCGGCCCTACCAGCAGCGGTGCAACGGGCCCGCCGAGCCGCCGCCCCCCGCACCCCCCGCTAACCCACCCCACACCCCCGGCCGGCCCCCGCCTCCACCCCGTCGATCATGAAGTTATTGCCGACCGTATCGGCGCGTCGTGG
>NZ_JBFAPG010000808.1:0-1341 GCF_040675595.1 Micromonospora sp. NPDC049580 | reverse complement strand
CGTCGCGGCGACCGGCCCGCCGCCGGTGCGCAGGGATCAAGCCTGACCGCCCTGCGCAGCTCGGGCTCCGGCGAAAACCTGACCTGGTCCGGCCTGCGGCGGGCC
Source organism: Micromonospora sp. NPDC049580 (assembly GCF_040675595.1). Lineage (NCBI taxonomy): Bacteria > Bacillati > Actinomycetota > Actinomycetes > Micromonosporales > Micromonosporaceae > Micromonospora > Micromonospora sp. NPDC049580. The sequence goes on along the minus strand of NZ_JBFAPG010000808.1, from coordinate 1,236 downwards.
GTTTCGGGCTTTGTGGTTCTTCGGACAGTCGGCTCTGCCCTGGGTGACAATCCTCCTGAAACGGTCGATTCAGGGGGGTCTGGGTATGCCGCACTTTCCGGTGAACCATCCGGCACGGCCGCTCTACCGGGTCCTCTCCGGCCTGATCGGCGTCTACATCCTGGTCTTCGGCGTCTGGGGTGTCGCCGAGACGATCGGCGACCCGCTCTTTGACCGGGGCAACCACTGGGCCCTCGGGCTCCGCACCAACCTGGCCTTCTCGCTCGCCTCGGTGGTCTTCGGAGTCGTCCTGATCATCGGGGCGTCCCGGCGCAGCAACCTCGGCCACTACATGAACCTCACCGCCGGGGCGGTGTTCCTGGTGACCAGCATCCTCATGATGTCCGTGCTGCAGACCGACGCGAACTTCCTCAACTTCTCGATGTCGACCGTGATCGTGTCGATGCTGTTCGGCCTGATCCTGCTGGGCACCGGCCTGTACGACAAAACCGGCCCGTCGGAGCACGCCGAGGCGGAGCTGGAACGCCGCAAACATCCGGTGGCCGACGTGCACCGCCGCTGAACGGTCAGCGGCGGCGGGCGGTGATCAACGTGGGCTTCGCCTCCAGGTGCGACAACCCGTTCCAGGCCATGTTGACCAGGTGCGCCGCCACCGTCTCCTTGCGCGGCTTGCGCACCTCCAGCCACCAGCGGCCGGTCAACGCGACCATGCCCACCAGGGCCTGCGAGTAGAGCTCGGCCAGCTTCGGGTCGTACCCGCGGCTCTTGAACTCGGCGCCCAGGATGTGCTCGACCTGGTGGGCCACGTCGTTCATCACGCTGCTGAAGGTGGCCGTGCCGGACAACAGCGGCGACTCGCGGACCAGCACCCGGAACCCGCTGGTCTCCTCCTCGATGTAGCCCAGCAGGGCCATCGCCGCCTGCTCCAGCAACTCACGCGGATGCCCCGCCGTCAGCGCCGTGGTGATCCGGTCCAGCAGGGCCCGGACCTCCCGGTCGACCACGACCGCGTACAGCCCCTCCTTGCCACCGAAGTGCTCGTACACCACGGGCTTGGAGACCTTGGCGCGGGCCGCCACCTCCTCGATGGAGGTGGCGTCGAAACCTCGCTCGGCGAACAGCTGCCGGCCGATGGCGATCAACTGCTCCCGCCGCTGCGCGGCCGACATGCGTACGCGTGAGGGGGGTTTGGGTTTCGCCGCCGCGGCCGGCAGCTGTTCGCCGAGCGAGGTTTCG
>NZ_JBFAPG010000807.1:0-1344 GCF_040675595.1 Micromonospora sp. NPDC049580 | reverse complement strand
GATCTTGATTGGCTGACCACATGGTGGCCCGGTCCCGCGAGCCCGCGCGGTGCGGACCGTGCCGTGACCGGTGGTTCAACCTCGACTGATGCGACCGCCTCGAGCGGGTCGTCGGCGAACGCGACCACGTCGGCGTCGGTGCCATCGCCGAGCACCACGGTCTGCTTCTCCATGGCCCGGCGCAGGGCGGCCACGTCGTCGCGCAGCCGGGCGGCCCGCTCGAACTCCAGGTGCTCGCTCGCCTCGGTCATCTCGCGCTCGATCTTGCGGACCATGGTGTCGGTGCGCCCGGCCATGAAGTCGCAGAAGCCGTCGACGATCGCACGGTGCTCGTCGGCGGAGACGGTGCCGACGCACGGCGCCGAGCACTTGCCGATGTAGCCCAGCAGGCAGGGACGACCGACCTGGCCGGCCCGCTTGAACACGCCGGCCGAGCAGGTGCGCGCGGGGAACACCCGCAGCAGCAGGTCGAGGGTCTCCCGGATGGCCCAGGCGTGCGAGTACGGACCGAAGTAGCGCACACCCTTGCGCTTCGCGCCGCGCATCACCTGGAGTCGCGGGTACTCCTCGTCAAGGGTGACGGCGAGATAGGGGTACGACTTGTCGTCGCGGTAGCGGACGTTGAACCGGGGGTCGTACTGCTTGATCCAGGTGAACTCCTGCTGGAGCGCCTCGACCTCGGTGCCGACGGTGATCCAGTCCACCGACTCGGCGGTGGTGACCATCTGCCGGGTGCGCTCGTGCAGGTTCCACACGTCGCCGAAGTAGGAGTTGAGCCGGCTGCGCAGGTTTTTCGCCTTGCCGACGTAGATCACCCGGCCGGTGCCGTCGCGGAAGCGGTAGACCCCCGGTGACTCCGGGATGGTGCCGGGTGCGGGACGGTAGGTCGAGGGGTCAGCCACGTCGACAAGCCTAGTCCGCACCCCCGACACCCACCGCGAGCACTTGATCCACTCGGTTTCCGGGAAGTCGGGGTGTCCGATGCCTACCGACACCCCGACTTCATGGAACGCGAGTCGATCAAGCCGTCGAGCCGCGCGGGTCAGGCGAGGGAGATCTGGTCCCCGGTCACCTTGATGTCCTTCGGCGGCAGCGGCTTGGTGGCCGGGCCGGCCTTCACCGAGCCGTCCTCGATCGAGAACTTGCTGTTGTGGCAGGTGCAGTTGATGGTGCCGCCGTCGACGTTCGTCACGGGGCAGTTCTGGTGCGTACAGATCGGGCTGAAGCCCTTGAACTGACCGGCCGTGGGCTGGGTGATCACGACGCCCTCGGCGGCGAGGAAATCAGACGATATTGAGACTTTTCCAAGCTCACTGGTTACTCACTGTTCTCGCTGTCGTTGCC
>NZ_JBFAPG010000806.1:0-1355 GCF_040675595.1 Micromonospora sp. NPDC049580 | reverse complement strand
CTGGCTGGCCGCCGCGCTGGGTTTCACGGCCACGCCGGGACGCAACGCCGTGGAGAGCTTCCGGGCCGAGTGGGACGGCGCCGCGCCTGCCGGACGTCGGGGCGTCGACGCCCGAGGAGGCCGGGACCAGACCATGTGCGGGCGTCGATGTTAGCGCCAACCATCCCAGATCGCCGGATGCGCCTTCCCAGGTCGAGGACCTCGGACGGCATTGTTGCCGAGCGTGATCGGCGTCGATCAGTCGCGTCGTGCGCGGGCGCGGGCCGTCGGCTCATCGAAGCGCCAATGTTACGTCTTGACGAACAGCATGTTATCGCTCACAGTCGATGGTCAAGGACGGCGACGGCTACGGCTCACGGGGCGGGCCTGCGACGCCGACCTTGATTCAGGCGTGCGTCCACAGCATGCAGGGGATCTTGTTAGCGCGAACATTCCCGACGCATGCACCCGGTCGCGTGTCGCGGTGCGCCCAGCTTCGGGTGACCGTTCGGCTCCTGGTGATTGAGGAGGATCATGTCTGCCTTTGGTAGGTCTCCGTCGACGGCACCGCCCTCGCGGCGGCGAGGGTGGTTGGTGCGAGCAGTCGCCGCCGGCGCGGCAGCGGTGGTGGTCGCCGGCGCCGCCGCGATGGCGGTGTCGTCGCCCGCAGCCGCGGCGACGGTCGACACCAGCGCCTGGTACGTGTTGGTCAACCGCAACAGCGGTAAGGCCCTGGACGTCTACAACCTGGCCACGAACGACGGCGCGCGGATCACCCAGTGGACGCGCAACAACGGCAACCAGCAGCAGTGGCAGTTCGTGGACTCCGGAAGTGGCTACTACCGGCTCAAGTCGCGGTTGTCGGGCAAGGTGCTCGACGTCTACAACCGCTCGACCGCCAACGGCGCGGCGATCGTGCAGTGGACCGACAACAACGGGACCAACCAGCAGTTCCGGCTGGCCGACTCGGACAGTGGCTACGTGCGGCTGATCAACCGCAACAGCAACAGGGTGATGGAGGTGCAGGGCGCCTCGACCGCCGACGGCGGCAACATCGTGCAGTACGACGACTGGAACGGCACCAACCAGCAGTGGCAGCTCGTACGCGTCGACGGCGGGGGCAACCCCACCACGCCGCCGCCCACCACGCCGCCCCCGGGCGGCACGTGTGATCTGCCGTCGTCGTACCGGTGGTCGTCGACCGGCGCGTTGGCGCAGCCCAAGTCGGGCTGGGTGTCACTCAAGGACTTCACCGTCGCCCCCTACAACGGACGGCAACTGGTCTACGCCACCACCCACGACACCGGCACCCGGTGGGGCTCGATGAACTTCGGCCTGTTCACCAACTGGTCCGACATGGCCTCCGCCAGCCAGAA
>NZ_JBFAPG010000805.1:0-1372 GCF_040675595.1 Micromonospora sp. NPDC049580 | reverse complement strand
CATCCTGACCCTCATCCCCCGCTGACCTGTCGTGCCCCGCCGCCCCGGCCGCCCCCGTACCCCCCCCCCCCCCGGGCCCCCCCCCCGGGGCGCGGCGCGGGGGGCGGCGCCCCCCGGGGGGACCCCCCCCCTGCGGGGGCCCCCCCGGCGGGCCCGTAACCGGGCCCGGGTCAGCGCCAGCACCGGGCCGGTGACCCGGCCGCCCGGCGGCTCGCCGAACGGTCGCTGGCCGGACCACTCGCCCCGGCTGCTCAGCGGGCGCAGGTCGACCCGGGCCTGGGCGTGGGCGATCCGCGCCCAGGCGCGTCCGACCGGCGAGTCGTCGAAGCCGGCCGCCGCGGCGGGGGAGTCCCAGACGGTCAGCGCCGCCCACCGGGTCAGGTCGGCGTCACCCGGCCCGAAGCCGGTGCCGGTCCCCGTGCCCAGCAGCTTGCCGAACCGGACACCCGGCAGGGCCCGCAGTCGACGCGGGTCCACCGCCATCCGGGTCAGCGCCCGGGGCAGCGCGCCGCGGGAGGTCCGCCACACGTGCAGGGTGACCAGCTCCGGTACGGCGCTGCTGTGCCGGCCGGTTCGCTCGCGCGGCTCGCTCACGCCACCTCGGCCGGGACGCCGGCGGTGACGCGCAGCAGCTCGGCGTAGGTGGTCGGGAAGACCGCCTGCGGTACGCCGCCCGCGGCCCAGATCTGCGGGTACGCCGCCAGCGCGGTGTCCACCAGGGTGCGCAGCGCCTGCGGGTGCCCGAGCGGGGCTACCCCGCCGATCGGCTGCCCGGTGTGCTTCCGGACGAACTCCGGGGTGGCCCGGCGCAGCCGGGTGACTCCGATGGACGCGGCGAGGCCGGCGGTGTCGACCCGGTGCGCGCCGGAGGTGAGCACGAGCAGCGGCGCGTCGTCCGCGTCGAAGATCAGCGAGTTGGCGATCTGGCCGACCTCGACGCCGAGCGCCTCGGCTGCGGCTGCCGCGGTGTGCACCGCGTCGGGCAGCAGGCGGACCGTGCTGGGCTGGCCGGCGCCGTCGCGCGCACCGGCGACGTCGAGTGCGTCCTGCACCGCCCGTACGTTCGGGTGTGGCTGCATGGGGACATTCTTCCCGGTCCGCCGGCGCCGGTTCACTCCGGTGCGTACGGACGGCGAGCCTCGGCGCGTCACACGTTGCATTTTCGTCGGAGGGGAGGTGTACTGTCAGGAGCAGTTAGAACGAGTGTTCGATTGCCTCGAACGCCCGTTCCAACCAGCCGGAGCGCGGTGTTTCGCGGCGCCAGCTCCGGGCGGTGTGGCTTCGCGGGCCGCACCTGGGTTTCCGGGCAGTCGCGAGCCCGGTCCCGTCAGGCAGGAGCGTCGCTCGCCGCCCACGACCCCCGGGCGGCGGG
>NZ_JBFAPG010000804.1:0-1381 GCF_040675595.1 Micromonospora sp. NPDC049580 | reverse complement strand
CTACACCCGGGTGTGTATACAAAAAATACGGGGGGTCCTGCTATGTGTTCGACGGAGCCGGCACCAGGTGTACGCGAGGAGAGCTACGCCGCGCGGTACGCGTTCCACGCGGTCAGCATGCGGCTCGCCTGCCCCGGGGTGAACTGGTACATGCACGAGTCGTAGGTGTAGTCCATGAAGTTGGTGATCGGGTCCAGGCCGGTCGCCGAGCAGGTGTTCCGCCCGGTCGGGCACTCGTACGCCGGCGACGCCTCGGCCGGGGTGTCGCTGACGCTGTCACCGGAGCCGCCGCAGCCACCCTGGAAGGTGTGGTAGAGGTTCAGCCAGTGACCGATCTCGTGGGTGCCGGTGTCGCCCTGGTTGTAATTGGTGGCGGTGCCGCCCGGCAGGGACTCGTTCAGCACGACCACGCCGTCCATGGTGCTGAGGTTCTGCTGCGGGAAGGTCGCCCAGCCGAGCAGGCCGCCGCTCAGCTCGCCGAGGTAGATGTTGAGCGTGTTCTTGCCGCCCACCCGCAGCGACGACTTCATCGACCGCTCCGCCGACGAGCCGTTGACGATCGGGTACCAGGACGGGTTCGTCACCCGGTTGATCTTGTCGAGCCGGAAGGCGAAGGCGGTGGCAGCGCCGCCGGTTCCGCCCGCGTAGGCCTGGTTGAGCACGCTGATCTGCGAAGTGATCATCGAGTCCGGGATGTTGCCGCCGGCCCGGGTGCTGTTCTCCTGGATCACGTGCACCACCACCGGGATGGTGACGGTGGCCAGCGTCGTGGCGCCGGCGCCGGCCCGGAAGTTGGCGCGCTCGCGCAACGCCGCCGCGAGGTCGGCGTCGCGTTCGCGGACCTGCTTCGCGGTCAGCTCGTTCGGGTCGTGCGTGGCCGCCGCGCCGGGCTTCACCCGAGCGTTGGCGTGGCTGTCGGCCGGCTCCGCGCAGGCGCCGCCCGGCGCCGCGGAGAAGGCCGAAGCAGCCGGAACGACGCCCACCGCAGCGGTGCTGAGCAGCAGCGCGAGGGTCGTCGACGCGACACCGGCGGCACGCCGGGTCAGCAGGTTGGGACGGAGTCCCATGGGCCCACCTCTTTCTGGCGGCGTGACAGGGGGTGTGTCACGCCGTGGCTGAAACGTGTGGCAGACGTTACAACCCATCGACACATTTGAGAACGCCCATATCTTGCCGTCACGAAACTTTTTCCGAGGTGACGGCGTCCCGCCGGCGCGTGGGGGTGGCTGGGTGCACCGGTTCGACGACTCGGGTACAGTGGTGCCGCCCGCGGGTGTAGTTCAATGGCAGAACATCAGCTTCCCAAGCTGACAGTGCGGGTTCGATTCCCGTCACCCGCTCCACGACCGAGGCGCTGACCAGGACGAGAGTCCCGGTCAGC
>NZ_JBFAPG010000803.1:0-1395 GCF_040675595.1 Micromonospora sp. NPDC049580 | reverse complement strand
CCGGCGCCGGCGCCTACCTGCTGAGCGCCTGTAGTGGCGACGAGAAGTCCAGCGACCCGAACGCCCCGCAGACCATCAACTGGTGGCACATCCAGAACACCGAGCCGATGCTGCCGGTGTGGGCCGCGATGGCCAACGAGTACAAGACCGCGCACAGCAACGTCACGTTCACCATCCAGCCGCTGGAGAACGAGGCGTTCAAGGCCAAGCTGACCACCGCCACCCAGGCCGGCGACCCGCCGGACCTCTTCCAGTCCTGGGGCGGCGGCGTGCTCAAGCAGCAGGTCGACGCGGGCCTGGTCAAGGACCTCACCGACGACGTGAAGGATCTGGTCAGCGGCATCCTGCCCGCCGCCATGCAGCCGTACACGATCGACGGCAAGATCTACGGCATCCCGTTCGACATCGGCATGGTCGGGTTCTGGTACAACAAGGACCTCTTCGCCCGCGCCGGCATCACCGAGCCGCCCACCACCTGGACGGGTGTTCTCGACGCGGTCCGCAAGCTCAAGACCGCCGGCATCACCCCGGTCGCCATCGCCGGCAAGGACAAGTGGCCGGCCCACTTCTACTGGTCCTACCTGGCCATGCGCATCGGCGGCGTCGGCGCGCTGCAGAAGGCCGTCGATGACAAGAACTTCGACACCCCCGACCTCGTCGCCGCGGGTGAGCGGCTCAAGGAACTCGTCGACCTGCAGCCCTTCCAGAAGGGTTTCCTGGGAGCCGAGTACGGCTCCCCGGACGGGCAGGCCGCCACGATGGGCAACGGCGGTGCGGCCATGGAGCTGATGGGGCAGTGGGCGCCGGCGGTGCAGGCGTCCAGCTCCACAAGCAAGAAGGGCCTCGGCGACAAGCTGGGCTTCTTCCCGTTCCCGGCCGTGGACGGCGGCAAGGGCACCGCCACCGAGGTCTTCGGCGGTGGCAACGGCTTCGCCGTCGGCAAGGACGCGCCGGCCGCCACCATCGACTTCCTGAAGTTCCTGCTGAGCGTCGACAACCAGCGTCGTTCCGCGAAGACCGGCGCGGTGCTGCCCACGGTGAAGGACGCCACCGACGCCATCACCGACGCCAACAACAAGGTCGTCGCGGAGACCCTGGCCAAGAACACCGGTTTCCAGCTCTACCTCGACCAGGCGTACGCGCCCGCGCTCGGGCAGCAGATCAACGACAGCGTCGCCGAGATCATCGCCGGCAAGAAGCAGCCCGCGGCGATCCTCAAGGACATCACGCAGGTGGCGAAGACCGTCTGACCGTGACCCCGTATCCATCCGTAGCCGGCGATAGAACCCGAGTGGAGCAGGCATGACCAGGCCATCGACCGTGTCGGACACGAGGCGCGGCGACACGGCGACCGATCCGCCGGCACCGGGGCCGGGCACCACGCGACAGCGTGGC
>NZ_JBFAPG010000802.1:0-1405 GCF_040675595.1 Micromonospora sp. NPDC049580 | reverse complement strand
CCGCGCGCGTTCCCACCCCCCCCCGGGCCCCCCCCCGGCCCGGACGCCCACGTCGGCGGAGATTCCGGTCACTACGACCGAACGTGTGTCACCGCCCCGCGCTCATTGACCACCTACCAATGGTTGGTGGCCGACTCGAGGTTTGCCAACGCCGTCGCCACCGCCCCACTCTTGGGCCATGACCGACCACGACGGCCGAGCGGCCCAGGGCCAGCGATGACCACCGCCATGGCCCGGGTGCCCGACTCCCTGCGGGGGCAGATCGTCACGCCCGGCGACCGTCGGTACGCGCAGCTGCGCTCGACGTACACGACGACTGCCTCGCCGGCCGCCGTGCTGCTGCCGAAGACCACCGCGCAGGTGATCGACGCGATCCGGTACGCGCGGGAGCAGCGACTGCCGATCGCCGTGCGCAGCGGCGGGCACGGCCTGTCCGGAGCCTCCTCCAGCAACGGCGGCGTCGTGATCGACCTGTCCCTGCTCAACCGGGTGCGGGTGCTCGACGAACGGGCCGGACTGGTCCGGATCGAGGCCGGCGCCCGCTGGGCGAACGTCGCGACGGCGCTTGCCCCGTACGGCCTGGTGGTCAGCTCGGGCGACTACGGCGGTGTCGGCGTCGGCGGGCTGGCCACCGGCGGCGGCGTCGGCTGGCTGGTACGCGCCCACGGCCTCACCATCGATCGCATCCGCGCGGTGGAGGTCGTGCTCGCGGACGGGACGCTGGTACGCGCCGACGCGGCGCACGAACCGGAGCTGTTCTGGCTGGTCCGGGGTGCCGGCGCAGGGGCCGGTGTCGTGGTGGCGTTCGAGATCGAGGCCGCCGAGCAGCGCAACGTCGGCGTGGCGCAGCTGGTCGTCGAGGCGCACCCGGACGGCCGTACCGTCCGCGAGTGGGCGAGCTTTCTGGCGCAGGCCCCCCGGGAGCTGTCCGCCGCCGCCGTGCTGTTCGCCGAGGGCCGCTCGACGCTCATGTCCGTCACCGCAGTGGTGGCCGCGGAGAGCCTGCGCCGCGTCCGGCCCGTCGTGGAGCCGCTGCTGGCCATCGGGAAGGTGCTCGAACACCGCAGCGACCTGCTGCCCTACCCGACGCTGGTGCCGACCGCGCACCTGCACCCGAACGTCGGGCAGCAACGGGGTACGACCACCAACGGCCTGTTCGCCGAGCTGGACCCGGGCGTCGCGCGAGCGGTCACGCGGGCGACCACCGGTCCGGGCCGGGCGGTGATCCAACTGCGCTCGGTCGGCGGGGCGGTCAACGATGTCGCCGCCGCCGCGACGGCCTACCCGCACCGGCACCAGAACACCCTGGTCATCGCCTCGACGTTCCCACCGCTGGGCGGCGCGGCGTTGGACACCGCCTGGCGGGCCGTCGGCGCGCGCGCCGACGGCGAGTACGTTAACTTCG
>NZ_JBFAPG010000801.1:0-1409 GCF_040675595.1 Micromonospora sp. NPDC049580 | reverse complement strand
CGCGCCGAGGGTGGCGCGGGGCACGACCAGGACCATGACCGCCAGCGCCGCCGCCATGCCGCCCGCGATGACGACCGCCATCGGTACGCTCCCCGTGCCGAACAGGCCGGCCAGGGGCGCCGACAACGCGCCGACGCCGAACTGCACGGCCCCGAGCAGCGCCGCGGCTGTGCCGGCGGCCTCGCTGTGCCGGCTCATGGCCAGCGCCGGAGCGTTCGGCAGGGCCAGGCCCGCCGCGGCCAGCACGAGCCACAGCGACGCGAGCAGGGTGCCGAGGCCACCGACGCCGGTGGCGGCGAACACGACCAGCAGCAGCCCGGCGGCCGTTCCGGCGATCAGCGCGCTGATGAGGATCTGCTGCGGGGTGTAGCGCCGCAGCAGCCGGATGTTGAACTGGGTGGCGCCGATCAGGCCGACGGCACCGGCCCCGAAGGCCAGGCCGAACTGCTGCTCGTCGAGGCCGTACTCCCGCTGGAGCACGAAGGACGACCCGGAGACGTACGCGAACAGCGACGCCATGGCCAGCCCGGCGACCAGCACCAGACCGACGAAGGCCCGGTCGTTGAGCAGCCCCCGGTAGTCGCGCAGGGTCGCCGCCACTCCGCCGTGCCGGCGGCGTGCCACCGCGAGGGTCTCCGGAAGCTGCAACGCCGCGATGACGATCAGCAACGCGCCCAGCACGGCCAGCGCCGCGAAGACGCCCCGCCACTCGGTCCAGCGCAGCAGCCCGCTGCCCAGCGTCGGCGCGAGGATCGGCGCCAGACCCATGACCAGCATCAACCGGGAGAAGATCCGCGCGAACGAGGCGCCGCTGAACAGGTCGCGGACGACGGCCGTGGCGACCACGGTGGCGGCCGCCACGCCGAGGCCCTGCAGGACGCGCAGCACGCCGAGCACGGCGATGTTGGGCGCGAAGACGCACAGCACGGAGGCCACGATGTGCACGGCGAGCCCGGCGAGCAGCGGCAGACGCCGCCCGACCACGTCGGAGAGCGGCCCGATCAGCAACTGGCCCAGCGCGAGGCCGAGCAGCGTGCCGGTCAGCGTCAACTGCACGGCCGTCTCGGTGGTCTGCAGGCCGGCCGTGATGGCGGGCAGCGCCGGCAGGTACATGTCGATGGTCAGGGGGCCGATCGCGATCAACGCGCCGAGCACCAGCACGAGCCGCGCCCGCTGGCGGTTGGTCATCAGGTCGCCGGGCAGCACATCCTGCTCGGGGGCGGTCTTCTCCACCAGCTGCTTCATCATCTCGATCTCTCTGCGGAGGGTCGTGCGTCGTGGGGCGAGCGGTGGGGGATCGTGTTCGGTGATTCTCACTTGGCGACAACGTCGCAGACCCCTGTGACATCGCCACTGTGTGGGGGCTCACGCAGACGACGACAGCCCCACCGCCCGCCGGCGGTGGGGCT
>NZ_JBFAPG010000800.1:0-1425 GCF_040675595.1 Micromonospora sp. NPDC049580 | reverse complement strand
GCGGCGCTACGGCGCCGCAGCAGGTGCTCCACGCGCTCGGTGTGCAGGCCGGACTGCTGCGCCAGCCGGCGGCGCTGGTTCCACCGGGCGACGTAGCCCTCCGCCCCCAGCAGGGGCACCCGGTCGGTGCACGAGGCGGCCACCGCGCCGCCGAGGCCGCGCACCGCCTCGTCGACCGCGTCGCGCGCCATCACCCGGTACGTCGTGTACTTGCCGCCGGCCACCACCACGAGTCCGGGCGCCGGACTGACCACGGTGTGCTCCCGCGACAGCTTGGCGGTCGCGTCGGACTCTCCGGACAGCAGCGGGCGCAGGCCGGCGTACACGCCCTCGACGTCGTCGCGGGTCAGCGGGGTGGCCAGCACCGCGTTGACGCGCTCCAGCAGGTAGTCGATGTCCCGGCTGGTCGCCGCCGGATGCGCCTTGTCCAGGTCCCAGTCGGTGTCGGTGGTGCCGACCAGCCAGTGCCGGCCCCACGGGATCACGAACAGCACGCTGGACTCGGTGCGCAGGATCAGGCCGGTGCTGGACCGGATCCGGTCGCGCGGCACCACGAGGTGGATGCCCTTGGAGGCGCGGACCTGGAACTGGCCCCGCTCGCCGACGAGGGCCTGGGTGTCGTCGGTCCACACCCCCGTGGCGTTGATGACCTGCCGGGCGCGCACCTCGAACACCCGGTCGGTCTCCAGGTCGTGCACCCGCGCGCCGGTAACCCGGGCGCCCTCGCGCAGGAAACCCACGACGCGGGCCCGCGACAGCGGGTACGCCCCGTGCGCGGCGGCGGTGCGGACGAGGAAGGTCACCAGCCGGGCATCGTCGACCTGGGCGTCGTAGTACTGCAGAGCGCCGACCAGCGACTCGGGCCGCAGCGACGGGCAGGCGCGCAGCGCCCCGCGGCGGCTCAGGTGCCGGTGGGTCGGCACGCCGCGCGCGTGGCGGCCGGACAGGCTCATCGTGTCGTAGAGCAGCACGCCGGCGCCGGCGTACAACCTTTCCCAGCCCCGGTGGCGCAGCGGGTAGAGGAACGGCACCGGGCGGACCAGGTGCGGGGCGAGCCGCTGCAGGAGCAGGCCCCGCTCGCGCAGGGCCTCGCGGACCAGCCCGAAGTCGAGCATCTCCAGGTAGCGCAGGCCACCGTGGATGAGTTTGCTGGACCGGCTCGACGTACCGCTGGCCCAGTCGCCGGCCTCGATGAGCCCGACCGACAGACCTCGGGTGACGGCGTCGAGAGCGCAGCCGGCGCCGGTGACGCCGCCGCCGATCACCAGGACGTCCAGTTCCTGGCCGCTGCCGAGGGCGGCCAGGGACCGCTCGCGGGCGGCCGGTGACAGTGTCGCGGAAAGGGGTGGCGTGACCTCGCTCGATGATCTGCCGATCCGCGACGACCTGCGCGGGCTGTCGCCGTACGGGGCGCCGCAGCTCGAC
>NZ_JBFAPG010000799.1:0-1427 GCF_040675595.1 Micromonospora sp. NPDC049580 | reverse complement strand
GGCGAACAGCTCCCGCAGCTGACCCGTGGACAGCTCGGTGATCCACTGTTCGCCGGTGCCCACCACCCGCTCGGCGAGGGCGCGCTTGTCGGCGATCATCGCGGCGACCTTCTCCTCCACGGTGCCGGCGCAGACGAACTTGCGGACCTGCACCCGCCGGCGCTGCCCGATCCGGAACGCCCGGTCGGTGGCCTGGTCCTCGACCGCCGGGTTCCACCACCGGTCCACGTGCACCACGTGGTTGGCGGCGGTCAGGGTGAGCCCGGTGCCACCGGCCTTGAGGGACAGGACGAACAGCGGCGGGCCGTCGGCCGACTGGAAGCGCTGCACCAGGGCGTCCCGCTCGGCCTTGCCGAGCCCACCGTGCAGGAACAGCACCTCGCGGCCGAACCGCGCCGACAGGTGACCGCGCAACATCGCGCCGAACTCCGCGTACTGGGTGAACAGCAGCGCCCGCTCCCCCGCCGCCAGCACCTCCTCCAGGATCTCGGTCAGCCGGGCCAGCTTGCCGGAGCGGCCCTCCAGCGCCGAGCCGTCGCGCAGCAGCTGAGCGGGGTGGTTGCAGACCTGCTTGAGCCGGGTCATGGTGGCCAGCACCAGCCCGCGTCGCTCGATGCCGTCGCTGGTCTCGATCCGGGCCAGCATGTCGTCGACCACCACCCGGTACAGGGCGGCCTGCTCGGCCGTGAGGTTGCAGAGCACCTCCATCTCCAGCTTCTCCGGCAGGTCGGAGATGATCGACGAGTCGGTCTTGAGCCGGCGCAGCACGAACGGGCCGGTGATCCGGCGCAGCCGCTCGGCGGCCTCGACGTCGCCGTGGCGCTCGATCGGCTCGGCGAACCGCTTGCGGAACGTCGCGGCCGGGCCGAGCAGCCCCGGATTGGCGAACTGCATGATCGACCAGAGATCGGCGAGCCGGTTCTCCACCGGCGTACCGGTCACCGCCACCCGCTGCCGGGCCGGCAGCGCGCGGACCGCCTCGGCCTGCCGGGTCGACGCGTTCTTGATCGCCTGCGCCTCGTCCACCACCACCCGGTGCCAGTCGATGCCGGCCAGGTCGACGGCGTCGCGCGCGGCCACCGAGTAGGTGGTGAGGACCAGGTCCGCGCCGTGCGCGGCAGTCGTGAACTCCGCCCCCCGCGCCCGCTCCGCCCCATGGTGTACGTGCACCCGCAGCGTCGGCGTGAACCGGGCCGCCTCCCGCTGCCAGTTACCGACCAGCGACATCGGACAGACCAGCAGGGTCGGTCCGGCCTCCGGCGGGTCCCCGGCGAGAAGCGCCAGCAACTGCACGGTCTTGCCCAGCCCCATGTCGTCGGCGAGCACCCCGCCCAGGCCGAGTGACCGCAGGAACGCCAGCCAGGCCAGTCCCCGCCGCTGGTACGGCCGCAGCGTCCCCTGGAAACCCGGCGGCGGGTCGAGCGGGG
>NZ_JBFAPG010000798.1:0-1427 GCF_040675595.1 Micromonospora sp. NPDC049580 | reverse complement strand
GTCGGCGGGGCACCGGTGGTGCGGGGTTGATCAGGCGACGAAGCGGGTCCGGCGGCGCTTGGCCACCAGGTAGCCGCCGACGCCCGCGGCGAGCAGCAGAGCGCCGATGCCGGCGATCAGGCCGGTCGACTGGCCGGTGATCGGCAGCGCGCCACCGTCATCCTCGCCGCCGCCCTGACCGCTGGCCGCGTTCACCAGGATCTTGGCGGTGTCGTTGGCCGGCTTCAAGTCCTCGTAGAAGCCGCCCTCGCACTCGCACGGCACGTTGACCTTGACCGTGCCGGTGGCGTTGGCGATGACCTTGTCGATCCGGAACTTGAACTCGCCGGTCAGCTCCTCGCCGGCCGGGGCGAACGGACCGGGGTAGCAGCGGTAGGCGGCGGCACCCGGGGTGCCCGCCTCCTCCCACTCGGCGTCGTTGCCGGTCCGCGGTGCGCACTCGAACGGCACCTCGACGGCGGTGGTGCCCTTCGGGACCGTCACGTCGACGTAGGTCACGTCGGACCCACTGCGGAAGTGGTCCAGCGTCGCCGGACCGTTGTTGCGGAAGCCGAGCGGGGCGGTCACCACCGCGCCCTTCTTGCCGGTGAGCGTGGCGCCGATGGCCTCCAGGTCAGCCCCGTTCTTGCCGGTGACCTGCACATTTACTGCGCCCCAGTTGTTGGACGGGTCGACGTCCGTCTGGAGGGCGCGGGCATTGCGCTTGCCGGGCATCGGGGCCAGTTCCAGGGTCTTGCCGGTGCCTTGGCGCGCTGCCGCGACGCCGGCCTCCCTGCGCGCACTGTTGAGTGCGTCAAGGTCTCCCGGGACCACCCACCGGACGTTGCTTTCCTGGCTCCCCGGTGCGTAGGTGTCCTTGGCGAGCTCGTAGTTGAAGGTCGCGGTCCTACCCTCGCCCGCCGGAATCTTCTCGTCGAATTCGCAGGCGAGCAGGTAGTCCTCTACATAGAAGCAGTTGTCGAACCGCTCCTTACTGCGGATGCCGTAGTCGGGGTCGAAGATCGCCACGACACCGTCGACAGTCGTCGTGCCGACGTTCTGGACCGAGAAGGGGGCCTTGAACGAGCCGCCCGGCGCCGCCTTCACCTCGACGTTGGGGCCAGCCGCGAGGTCCACGCCTTCGGCGATCCGGATCTGGGAGGTGGAGTCCGCAACCTCCTTGCCGCCAGCCCGGAGGCTGATCTTCAGCTCGCCGGTGTCCCCCGCGGCTGCCTTGTCGGTAGGGGCGATGACGACCCTCGACGGGAACCCGCCGAATTCCTCATCGACGACGAGCGGGGAATGTTCGATGCAGACCAACACCGCGTCGCCGTCGGCGGAACAGTCGTTGCCGGTGTCACCGGCCAAGGTGACCTTGCCGGCCAGCGAGCGGTAGTCGTAGCGGACGGTGACCTCGTTGAGCACGGCCGGCTCGGAGCCGAGCACGG
>NZ_JBFAPG010000797.1:0-1428 GCF_040675595.1 Micromonospora sp. NPDC049580 | reverse complement strand
TCATCGGGCGGGTCCAGGTCAGCTCGGTCTTGGGCAGCGCCGGGTTCATGCCGTACACCGACGAGGACGACGCCACGAGGACGTGCCCGACCCGGAGCACACCTGGAACACGTCGTTGGTCTTCGACCGTGCCGGCAGCCTGGCCGCGAGCTACCGCAAGATCCATCTGTACGACGTGGAGATCCCGGGCCGGGTCTCCTACCGGGAGTCGGCGAGCGTCGCGCCCGGCGTCCAACCCGTCGTCGTGGACGTTGAGGGTCTCCGGGTCGGGCTGTCGATCTGCTACGACCTGCGCTTCCCGGAGCTGTACCGGCGGCTCGCCACCGAGGGCGGCGCCCAACTGCTGGTGGTGCCGGCGGCGTTCATGCTGCACACCGGGCGGGACCACTGGGAGGTCCTGTTGCGGGCCCGCGCCATCGAGAACCAGTGTTTCGTGGCGGCAGCCGGTCAGACGGGCGACCACGAGCCCGGCCGCACGTGCTTCGGGCGCAGCATGGTGGTCGACCCGTGGGGGACGGTCCTCACGCAACTGCCGGACGGCCCCGGCGTTGCCGTCGCCGACCTGGACCTCGCCCGCCTCGCTGCCATCCGGGCCGAGCTGCCCAGCCTGGCCAACCGCCGGCTCTGAGCGCTCAGCCCTCCAACAGGACGCCGATCGTCGCGAAGCCGGCGATGACCACGGCGGTGACCAGCAGAGCGGTGGTCATCCGGGATCTGCCCCGACGGGCCAGCCGTCCCACCGAGAGCACGAGGACCACGAGCACGACCGCGCCGATCACCAGTTGCCAGAACGGCAGGAGGACGCCGAGCAGTGCTTCCTCGGCAAACACCGTGGCGCCCAGCCCGGACTCATCCATGCCTGACACTCTGGCACGCCGACGCGCGCGGCGTCGCCGACCGCGGGTGCAGACCGCGCCGATCCGCTCGACCAAACCAGTGATGAACCCTGATTTGCCTTCTCCCGGCGGTCCGCGTAACTTTCTCTCTGCACGGGGGAGGCCGGACAAACTGGCCGAGAACGGGCACCGGGCTCGTGGCGGAAACGCCGAGCGAGACCGACGATCGGGCGGTGCGGGACACCCCGGCAACGGGGTTGCGAACGCGAAGCCGACCGGGTAGAGTTCTGAAGCCGGCAGGAGCCGGGCGGAGAGCCGCGAAGCGGTGATCGGCCGGTCTGCGGCTTCCCACGACAGAAACGACCGCCGGGTACGGCGTGCGTCATCGTGGGTCCGGACGAACCAGATTGATCGCCTCGGATACGAGGTTGACAATGAAAGTTCGACCAAGTAGGTTTGAGCGGTTGCCCCGAAACGGGGTTCCACGGAATGTGGAGCTTCTGATCGGTGTGTGGTTGTTCTTTGAGAACTCAACAGGGTGCTTGTAAAGCCAGTGCCAATTATGATTTATACCCCGGATTGGTCGAGCCTT
>NZ_JBFAPG010000796.1:0-1439 GCF_040675595.1 Micromonospora sp. NPDC049580 | reverse complement strand
ATTGCCACTCTCATCGGCGTGTCTTGGCAATAACTTCATGATCAACGCGGGAGGTGGGGGGCAGAGAGGGAGGGGGTCAGGGGGTGCGGACTGCTTCCAGGGCCAGCAGGGCCACGTGCAGGGAGACGCTTGCCTCTACCGAGTCGAGGTCCACGTCGAGGATGCGGGCTATGCGGGCCAGGCGTTCGTAGAAGGCCGGTCGGGACAGGTGGGCGGCCGCGGCGCCGGCGGACTTGTTGCGCCCCTGCTCCAGGTA
Source organism: Micromonospora sp. NPDC049580 (assembly GCF_040675595.1). NCBI lineage: Bacteria > Bacillati > Actinomycetota > Actinomycetes > Micromonosporales > Micromonosporaceae > Micromonospora > Micromonospora sp. NPDC049580. The sequence continues at coordinate 1,183 of NZ_JBFAPG010000796.1, read as the reverse complement.
CGCGCGCAGGGTGTCGAGGAGCCGCTCCCGGGGGTGCTGGGCGTCGTACTCCAGCAGTGGGCCGAGTTCGCGCTCCACGAAGGTCTGTAGCCGGGGCTCGTCGCGCAGCAGGTGCAGCAGCCCCGCGAGGCCCACGTGCGGCAGTCGGAAGATCGGCAGGTCACGCCGGTCCCGTCGGGCCGCCTCGACGATCTGCCGCGCCTCGACGAGCGACCGTCGAGCCTCGCGCAGACTGCTCACCCCGGACCCGGCGGCCACGATCAGTCCGGCCGACGCGCCGCCGACGCCACCCCGCAGCGGGTCGACACCCGACCCCAGCCGGGACGGATCGGCAGCGGACGTGGCCCGGCCCGTGCCGGCGTCGAGGCGTACCCGACGAAGTGCGCCGGCGAACGCGGTCAGCGCGCGGTCCTCGGCGGCCGCGTCGGGCAGGGCCAGCAGCGCGCCCACCGAGTTGTCGTCGACCGCGCTGGTGAGCGCGGTCAGCTTCGCCTCCCGCAGTGCCTGGCCGACGGCCTCGGACAGGTCCCGCAGCCGGGCCTGGCCGGCCTCGGGGCCGTTCTCTCCGGCGGGGTCGTCGCCACGGTGGCGAACCATCACGCCGACGAGGTGCCGGCGGTCCAGCGCCACACCGAGCGCCTTGGCGCGCAGCGCCACCTCGTCGACCGGTCGGGAGTGGTCGAGCAACGCCGTGAGCAGGGTGCGGTGCAGCTGCCGTTCCAGCCCCTCGGCGTCGCGGCGGATCAACCGGCCCAGCGCGAGGGTGGACGCGGCCCGCTCGATGAGGATGGTGAGCCGGGTGGGCGGGGCGACGGTCGGCTCGCCAGGCCGGGCGCTGGGCGCGTCTCCGCTGGCCGGCCAGCGCAGCAGCAACCGCCCCCAGTCCTGCCCTCGGGCGCCGACGACCGTCACCAGCCAGCCGCTGTCCGGGTCGTACGCGGTGCGCCCGGCCGGCCGGATCCGCCGCGAGTGCTGCTCCCAGCCGTCCAGCAGCAGCTCGGCGCTCTCCCCCGCCGGGTCGTACCCGAGGACCTGCCGGGACAGGTTCTCCAGCACGACCGGGCACCCGGACAGCTCGGCAGCCTGCCGGATCACCTCGGCCGCGTCGGCGCCCTCGACGGAGAGGTCGGTGAACCGCTGGTGGATCTCCTCGGCGGCGCGCAGCTCGGTGAGCTGCGCGTCG
>NZ_JBFAPG010000795.1:0-1452 GCF_040675595.1 Micromonospora sp. NPDC049580 | reverse complement strand
GCCACGATCGTGGCGGCGCCCCGGTGCGAGCGAACTGTCGGCTCAGGCCTCGGCCTGGTCCTCACGGAGGTTCTTCACCAGGTTCGGGTCGACCGGGACACCCGGGCCCATGGTGGTGGTGAGGATGACCTTGCGGAGGTACTTGCCCTTAGCCGCGGACGGCTTGGCGCGCAGCACCTCGTCGAGCACCGCAGCGTAGTTGTCCACCAGCTGGGTCTCCGTGAAGGAGGCCTTGCCGATGATCAGGTGCAGGTTGGAGTGCTTGTCCACCCGGAAGGTGATCTTGCCGCCCTTGATGTCCTGCACCGCCTTGGTGACGTCCATGGTCACCGTGCCGGTCTTCGGGTTCGGCATGAGACCGCGCGGGCCCAGGATCCGCGCGATCCGGCCGATCTTGGCCATCTGGTCCGGCGTGGCGATCGCCGCGTCGAAGTCGAGCCAACCACCCTGGATGCGGGCGACCAGCTCGTCGGTGCCCACCTCGTCCGCACCCGCCGCGGCGGCCTCTTCGGCCTTCGCGCCACCGGCGAACACGATCACGCGGGCGGTCTTACCGGTGCCGTGCGGCAGGTTGACCGTGCCGCGGACCATCTGGTCCGCCTTGCGGGGGTCGACGCCGAGGCGCATGGCGACCTCGACCGTGGCGTCGAACTTGACGTTGGTGGTCTCCTTGGCCAGCTTCACGGCCTCGGAGGGGGTGTAGAGCTTCGACCGGTCGATGACGTCGGCGGCCTTGCGGTAGCTCTTGCTGCGCTGCATTGCTGATTACTCCTGTGGTCTCTGGCGGGCCGCTCGGCGCGGGCCCTCCCACGGTCGGGTCGTCGGCGAGGCCGAACGTCAGTCGCTGACGGTGATGCCCATCGACCGGGCGGTGCCGGCGATGATCTTCTCGGCCTGGTCCAGGTCGTTGGCGTTGAGGTCGGCCATCTTCTTCTCGGCGATCTCACGCAGCTGGGCGCGGCTCACCGAGCCGACCTTCTCGGCCTGCGGGACGCCCGAGCCCTTCTGCACACCGGCGGCCTTGATCAGCAGCCGGGCGGCAGGCGGGGTCTTCAGCACGAAGCTGAAGGACCGGTCCTCGAACACGCTGATCTCGGCGGGGACGATGTCGCCCCGCTGGGACTCGGTCTGCGCGTTGTAGGACTTGCAGAACTCCATGATGTTCACGCCGTGCTGGCCGAGCGCGGGGCCGACCGGCGGCGCCGGCGTGGCCTGGCCCGCCGGCAGCTGAAGCGTGAACGTCTTGACGAGCTTCTTCTTCGGAGGCATGTCACTTCCTGGGGCTTGGAGCTGGGAAAATGCGGCCGTCGCCGCCCTCGGGGACGCGCACGGTCAGCGCGGTGCGACAGCGGCGACGTTCAAGAGTAGCGCAGGCCGCAGCCCGCTCGTCCGCCGAGGTCGAGCGGGAGGGCGTACGCCGACGTCGGCGGCGGGCCGGGCCCGCCGCCGACG
>NZ_JBFAPG010000794.1:0-1471 GCF_040675595.1 Micromonospora sp. NPDC049580 | reverse complement strand
CTGGTGCCCTGGACGTCCGGACGTCCCCGGGCGCTCACCGGGGTGGACCTCGAGGTCCGCGCCGGGGAGGTGCTCGGCCTCGTCGGCCACAACGGCGCCGGCAAGAGCACGCTGATGCGCGTCCTCGCCGGGCTGGAGGCGTGCGACGAGGGCGTGGTCACCGTCCGCGGGCAGGAGGTGCCGCGCGACGTCGGGCCGGGGGCTGCGGAGTTCCGCGCCGTACGGATGGCCTACCAGGAGACGTCGCTCTGCCCCGACCTCACCGTCGCGGAGAACATCTGGATATCCTCCCGATCCTGCCTGCCCCGACTGCGGTGGCGGCGGGCGGCCAGCGTGGCGGTCCAGCGCCGGCTCGACGAGATGTTCCCGGGTCACGGGGTGGCGCCACGGGACCGGGTGGAGGACCTCACCCTGGCCCGCCGACAGATGGTGGAGATCGCCCGGGCGAGCCTGGTCGACCGCCTCGACCTGCTGATCCTCGACGAGCCGACCGAGTCCCTCGGCCCGGACGCCGCCCGCTCCCTGTACGACCACGTCCGTACCCTCACCGCGCAGGGCTCGGCCGTGCTGCTCATCTCGCACCGCATCCGCGAGGTGCTGTCGGTGGCTGACCGGGTCGCCGTGATGCGCGACGGGGCGGTCGTGGCGGACAAGCCGGCGGCCGGGCTCAGCGAGGCCGACGTCCTCGTCCTGATGGGGGCCGAGGTGGCCGCCCCGGCCAACCCCGACCCGGTGCCGGCAGCCGTACCGGCCGGTGACCGGCCGGTCATGGCCGAGCTGCGCGGCGCCAGCGGCCAGGGCCTGCACGACGTCTCGGTCCGCATCGGCGCGGGCGAGGTCGTGGGCCTCGCCGGACTGGCCGGCCAGGGCCAGCAGGAGGTGCTCGAACGGCTGTGGCGCCCGGTCCGCAAGGACACCACGGTGCACGGCACCCGCGCGTACGTGCCGGGCGACCGGCAGCGCTCCGGCGTGTTCCCGCTGTGGTCCGTGGCGGAGAACCTGATCGTCACCGCGCAGCGCGGACTGGCCCGGTACGGCCTCCGCCGCCGGGCCGAGGAAGGCGCGGCGGTGCGGAGCTGGGTCGACCGGCTGGCCATCCGCGGCGGCGCCGACGCGGGCATGACCGAGCTCAGCGGCGGCAACCAGCAGAAGGTCATCGTGGCCCGGGCGTTCGCCTCGACGGCCGACCTGGTCCTGCTCGACGACCCGTTCCGCGGGGTGGACGTGCACACCAAGACCGACCTGTACGCGCTCATCCGCGCGGAGGCTGCCAACGGCCGCAGCGTCGTCTGGTACTCGAGCGAAAACGCCGAGATGGCGCACTGCGACCGGGTCTACGTGCTGCGCGCCGGCCGGGTCGTCGCCGAACTGACCGGCGAGGAGATCTCGGAGGAACGGATCATCGCCGTCTCCTTCGCCGAGTCGACGGGAGCACCGCGATGACCAACCTCGTCGTGGCGGCCGTGCCGCC
>NZ_JBFAPG010000793.1:0-1481 GCF_040675595.1 Micromonospora sp. NPDC049580 | reverse complement strand
AGCACCTCGGCGGTGAAGCCCTCGGCGTCGCGGGCCACGACCGCCGGCGGCAGCCGGACGAGCCCGTCCGGGTCGACCGCCGGACCCGCCTCGGCCAGCGGCGCGCCGAGCGCCAGCCGGGCCGCCACCGGGGCGAAGACGTCCCGGCCGTGGAACGTGCCGGACACCCGGGCCGCCAGCCAGCGCGGCTCGGTCAGCTCCACCGCGGCGGTCACCCCGCCGAGCGCGGCAGCGGCGTCCGGCAGCAGCCCGTTGTCCGGGCCGACCAGCAACCCACCCGGGGTGGCCAGCGCGACGCCCCGCCGGGCGGTGCCCACCCCCGGGTCGACCACCGCCACGTGCACGCCCACCGGCAGGTACGGCACCGTCTGCGCCAGCACGGCGGCACCGCGTCGGACGTCCGCCGGCGGCACCAGATGGGTCACGTCGATGACCCGGGCGGCCGGCGCGATCCGGGCGATCACCCCGTGGCAGGCGGCCACGAATCCGTCGGTGAGGCCGTAGTCGGTGGTCAACGAGACCCAGGGCGTGACAGCCATGCCGGCAGGTTAACCGTCGACGTCGGTCCGCGGTTCCACCAGTGGGATCTCCGGCTGAGCCGACGGGCGCGTCGGTGCCCGCCGGAGCGCACCCCGGCCGTGCGGTCGATCACCGGTGGCGGATATGGGACAGCGCGGTGGCTGACCGGCCACTGCCGCCGTCGGGCGTGGCCCGGCAGACTGCCCTGGTGACACATCGGAGCCTGCCCGCCGTCGGGATCCTTCTGGTCGCCGTCGCGCTGACCGCCGGCTGCGGCAGTGACGACGACAGCCCTCGGGCGGCCCCGCCGGCGTCGCCCGTCGCGACCCTGGCGGCGAGCGACCTCGCGAGCGCGCCGACGCCGTCGGTGGTCCCGTCCGGTTCGGCCGATGCCGCCGGGCCGTCGGGTCGCCCCGCTCAGCCGACCCCGCCGCCCGCCGTGCCGCCCGCGCCGCCGCAGGGGCCGGTCGAGCACCGGCCGGGCGCGGGGGCAGCACCACCGGCGGCGGGCCGGTGCGCCCGGTGCCCGCCAGGTGGTCGACGCCTTCAAGGCCGCCGGTCTGCGAGTGACGCACCCCAAAGACCGTTCCGTTGACTGTGGACCGGACGGTCTCGGTCTGGGCTGTTCCGAGATCGTCGCCACCGATGGCGTGACGGTCTACGTGTTCCCCGACGAGACCAGCGCCGGCGACATCGCCGAGACGTGGGGCGGCCAGTCGTACCGGCGCGGCGCCGTGGTGCTCAACTACCTCGAGGCGAAGACCCCGGCGGCCGACCGACTTCGCTACGAGAAGATCCTCAACAACCTCCACTGACACCAAGCGCCGGCCACCAGCCTCGGCCACCAGCCGCCGCCGCCGACCGCCGACCGCCGACCGCTACGGCCTTAGCGTCGGTGGCCGGGGCATGTCTGTCTCGTGAGCGATATGACTGTGAGTCATAATTATGACTCACAGTCATAT
>NZ_JBFAPG010000792.1:0-1489 GCF_040675595.1 Micromonospora sp. NPDC049580 | reverse complement strand
CGCCGGTCCACCTGGCGAGGTCGGCCTCGAACGCGTCGACCTGCGGCCCGGTGGTGAGCCAGTCGCCGCGCAGCACGTCGGCGACGGCCGCGATGTCGTCCTCGCTGATGGACTGTCGGCCGTACGGGAGCATCGCTGTCATGCGGTGAGGCCGAGCATCTCGCGTAGCTGCTGCACGCTGAGCCACTCGTCGTTGGTGTCCGACTGGTAGGCGAAGCCGTCCGGCACGGGCTCGCAGTCGACCGGCGGCTGGTAGCCCCAGCCGGCGATGGTCGGCTGAACGATGTAACGGTCCTTGGCGCGCAGCGTCCGCCGGCTGTCGTCCGGGGCGATCATCTCCTCGTGCAGCTTCTCGCCGGGCCGGATGCCGATCTCGTGGGTGGTGGCGTCCGGCGCGACGGCCTCGACCAGGTCGAGGATGCGCATGCTGGGAATGCGCGGCACGAACAGCTCGCCGCCCTGCATCTGGTCGAACGAGTCCATGACGAACTGGACGGCCTGCTCCAGGGTGATCCAGAACCGGGTCATCCGCTTGTCGGTGATCGGCAGGCTCTTGCCCTCGGCGGCCAGCCGGTGAAACAGCGGGACGACCGAACCGCGGCTGCCGACCACGTTGCCGTAGCGGACGACCGCGAACCGGGTCGGGTGGTGCGCGGCGTAGTGGTTGGCCGAGACGAACAGCTTGTCGCCGACCAGCTTGGTGGCGCCGTACAGGTTGATCGGGCTGGACGCCTTGTCCGTGGAGAGCGCGATGACCTTCTTGACGCCGGCCTCGATCGCGGCGTCGACCACGTGCTGCGAGCCGGTGATGTTGGTGGCGATGAACTCCGACGGGTTGTACTCCGCCGTGTCCACCTGCTTGAGCGCGGCGGCGTGCACCACGTGGTCCACGCCGTGCATCGCCCGGGTGAGGCGGTGCCGGTCCCGGATGTCGCCGATGAACCAGCGCAGGCGCGGGTCGTCGCCGAGCTGCTGGCGCAGCTCGTACTGCTTGAGCTCGTCGCGGGAGAAGACCACCACCCGGGCGGGGTCGGCCTCGGTGAGGATGTGCCGGAGGAAGGTCCTGCCGAAGGAACCCGTTCCCCCGGTGATCAGAATGGACGATCCATTCAACTCACTCAATTTGGTGCTCCCGTGATCGTGGATGAACCGGCGGCCCTCGGCCGGCCGACCGGGGTGAGACGCTAACCCCGGCGGGTTAACGCCTCGGCGCTCGCGGGTTAACCGCTGCCCCTGCCGTCGTGAATGGCGAGCAGCGCGCGGGCGAACACTTCCAACCGTCCGGAAAGCGGGCTGACCAGGCCGGAAACGGCCGCTACAGTGGCCGCGCGAGCGACCCGCAGCCTCTGCGCGCCGTCGTCTCCCGCGTTCACCCGACATCCGCACCGCCTCGGTGCGAGCGGGTCATCCCCGAGCGTCACCGGCCGGTAGGCGTGCCCACCCCCGCGCACCCCTAACGCCACATCCGGCACTGCAGCTCTCGGAAGAC
>NZ_JBFAPG010000791.1:0-1496 GCF_040675595.1 Micromonospora sp. NPDC049580 | reverse complement strand
CCCCCCCCCCCCCGGGGGGGGGGGGCCCCCCCCGCCGCCACGGCGGCCCGCTCCAGGGCCCGGAAGTGGTCCTCACCCTCGTCGATGAAGATCTCCGGGATGCTCTTGCCGGCCAGCTGCTCGATGTCGGCGTCGGTGTCCCGGAACTCCACGCCGAGGGTGGCGGCGAGCGCCTGCCCCACGGTGGTCTTACCGCAGCCGGGCGCCCCGACCAGGACCACGAGCGGCGCCATCAGCGGATGACCAACGCGTCGAGGTAGCCGGCCAGGTTGCGGCGGATCTCGGCGACCGAGTCACCGCCGAACTTCTCGGTGGCCGCCTCCGCCAGCACGAGCGCCACCATCGCCTCGGCGACGACCGCGGCGGCGGGCACCGCGCAGACGTCGGAGCGCTGGTTGATGGCGGTCGCCGGCTCGCCCGTGACGACATCCACGGTGGCCAGCGCACGGTTCAGCGAGGAGATCGGCTTCATGGCGGCGCGCACCCGCAGCGGCTCGCCGGTGGTGATGCCGCCCTCCAGCCCGCCGGCCCGGTCGGTGACGCGGCGGACGCCGGTGGCCGACGGGATGATCTCGTCGTGCGCCTCGGAGCCGCGGGAGCGGGCCTGCTGCCACCCGTCGCCGATCTCCACCCCCTTGATCGCCTGGATCGACATCAGCGCCGTGGCCAACCGGGCGTCGAGTTTGCGGTCCCACTGCACGTGACTGCCCAGGCCCGGCGGCACCCCGTACGCCAGCACCTCCACCACGCCGCCGAGGGTGTCGGCGGCCTTCTTCGCGGCGTCCACCTCGGCGACCATCAGGGCGCTGGCCTCCGGGTCGAGGCAGCGCAGCGGGTCGGCGTCGATGCGGTCGGCGTCGGACGGGGTCGGGCGCAGCCCGGGCTTCGCGGCCACCGGCCCCAGCTCGACGACGTGCGAAACGATCTCGATGCCCAGGGCCTGCCGGATCAGCGCCTTGGCGACGGCGCCGACGGCCACCCGCGCGGCGGTCTCCCGGGCGCTGGCGCGCTCCAGGATCGGCCGGGCGTCGTGGTGGCCGTACTTCTGCATGCCGGCCAGGTCGGCGTGGCCGGGCCGGGGGCGGGTCAGCGGCGCGTTGCGGGCCTGCCGGGCCAGCTCGTCGGGGTCGACGGGATCGGCGGCCATCACCGTGCGCCACTTCGGCCACTCGGAGTTGCCCACCCGGATCGCCACCGGGCTGCCCAGGGTCACGCCGTGCCGCAGCCCGCCGATCACCTCGACCTCGTCCTGCTCGAACGACATCCGGGCACCACGGCCGTAGCCCAGCCGACGGCGGGCAAGCTCGCCCGCGATCTCGGTGGTGCTCACCTCGATGCCGGCCGGCACCCCCTCCATCAGCGCGACGAGGGCGGGACCGTGCGATTCACCTGCAGTCAGCCAGCGCAACACAGCGGTCAGTCTGTCACGGCGCGCGACGGGCGCGTCGCGCTGCCCGCCTCGTCCCGCCCTGCGGACGGCCGGGACCGTCCGCAGG
>NZ_JBFAPG010000790.1:0-1496 GCF_040675595.1 Micromonospora sp. NPDC049580 | reverse complement strand
CTACGCCGCGTGGCCCGGCTCGGGAAGGCTCCCGAGCCGGGGTGAGCCCGCGCGGCGACGCCGAGCGGCGGCAGGCATCATGTCGGCGTGAACTCAACCCTGGCCGCCCTGCTCGGCTCCGCGATCACCGCCTTCGCATCGCTGTTCGTGGTGTGGGTGCACGGTCGGATCAGGCGGCGGCAGCGCGAGCGGGCCGAGCTTCAGCGGGCGTACGTCCTGGTTCTGTCCGGCGCTCTACGCCTCGCCCACAAGGCCGAGGCGTTGCGGCAGACCGGGTACTGGCGGTCGGGCCTGCCGGAGGCGGGTAACGACCTGCTCGGAGGGCACAAGCCGCTGGGGCCGATGATGCTGCACGACTGGCTGGCCCGGGACATGGTCACGGTGGAGGCCGCCTGGTCGGAGATCTGGACGCGCGGGGACCAGGACGGCATCGCGCTGACCAACGGGCTGATGACCGCGTTCAACGGGGTGCTGGCCGCCGCGCTGCGGGCCAGCGGTACGGAGCCGTTCGAGTCGTCCGACGAGATGACGATCGCCAGCCGCCGCCTCGGCGAGGCACGTCGGCAGCTCGCCCTGCACGCGCGCCGGGCCGCCAAACTGGGCCCGCGGGACGTCGACCTGTTCACCGAGCGCGAGTACGGCGTACCGGTGGGCTGAGGTCTCGTTTCGTTGCCGCGGTGGCTTGGGGCTTGGAAGGAGGCTCGGGTCGCTCGGCGGGCGTGGGCAGGACCAGGTGGACGACCCCGAGCATCAGTGCCGCCACCACACCGTCGAGCCAGTAGTGGTTGCCGGTGGCCACGACGACCAGCAGGGTGACGAGCGGGTGGGCCAGCCACAGCCACCGGAGGCGCCCGCGGGTCACCGCGACGAGCGCGACGGCCACGACCAGCGCCCACCCGACGTGCAGGGACGGCATGGCGGCGTACTGGTTGCTGAGGGTGTCGGTGTCGGGTGGACCGTAGACGGTGGGCCCGAACCGGCGGCCGGTGTCCACCAGGCCCGTCAGCGCGGTCAGCCGGGGCGGCGCCAGGGGGACCAGGAGGTGCAGGGCCAGAGCCGCCGCGGTGAGACAGGCGAGCACGCGACGCGTCCACAGGTAGTGCGCCGGGTGTCGCACGTAGAGCCAGCCGAGGGTGATCACCGTGGCGGGGAAGTGCACGTACGCGTAGTAGCCGTTGGCCAGGTGCGCCACCAGGTCGTGCGCGAGCAGCGGATGCTGGACGGCAGCCTCGTCGGGCAGGTGGAACAGCCGCTCGATGTGCCAGACCGACTCGCCGTTGGCCAGCGCGGTCGACACCCGACCGGCCACCGCCATCCGCGCCACCTTGTAGATCAGGAACAGCGTGGCGACGAGCAGCAGCTCGCGCGCCGCGCGGCGGGCCGGAGCGGCCCGCCGGCCGGGTGCCACCGGCTGCGGCACCGCCAGCTCGGCGATCTCCACAGGCGCCTCGATTCAGTCACTGTCGCCGGGTGGATCGGGCCGCCACCGTCTCCAG
>NZ_JBFAPG010000789.1:0-1520 GCF_040675595.1 Micromonospora sp. NPDC049580 | reverse complement strand
GCCGCGAGCGCGCCGACGGCGGCGGCCAGCTCCCCGTCACCCACCCGGGCGGCGGTACGCGCGGCGGCGCTCAGCACCGGCCAACCCTCGCGGGGCAGCTGCGGCAGGCTGTCGTCGGCCACCGCGACCCGGGCCGCGCGGACCGCCTCGACCTTGTCGTCGGCGGCCAGCGCCGCCTCGATGCCCAGCTCGTGCAGGGGCAGTCGGTGGTTCGGCCACAGGTAGGGGCGGCCGAGGAAGGCCAACGCCCGGTCGACCATCTCGTCGGCCCCCGGGTGCGCCCGCGCCAGCCGCAGACCGGCCCCCAACTGCAACCAGTGCAGCCCGGTGACGCCGGACAGGTCGATCCGGGCGGCCTCCGCGCAGACCGTCTCGGCCTCGTCCCACCGACCCAGCGCGATGAGCGCCTCGGCCCGGTTGGACAGCAGGTACGCCCCGGTCGAGCGGCTGATCCCCACCCGCCGCGCCTCGGCCAGGCCGGCCTCGGCCGCCTGCGCGGACTCGGCGTAGCGGCCCAGCTCGCAGAGCACGTCCGACTGGAACACCTTGACCAGCACGAGAGCCGCCGTGTCCCCGGCCGCCTGGGCCACGGCCTCGGCGCTGCCCAGCTCGGCCAACCGGTTGTCCAGCTGCTGGTGGCAGAGCAGGGCGATCCGGGTCGGCAGCAGGACCAGCTCCTCGCCGAGCGCCTCGGCGTCCGTGCTCGCCTCGGCGGCGACCCGGGCCGCCTGCTCAGGATCGATCTTGACCAGGTGGGCGGCGACGTCGGCGAGCAGCCGGACGCGCTCCACCCCGAAGGGCCCGCTGGCCGCCAGGCGGTACGCCTCATCCAGCTCCCGCCGGCCGTCGCTCTTGCCGAGCAGGGCCATCAGCCGGCCCCGCTGGTCCAGCAGGCGGGCGGCGCGCAGCGGTGCGGCGTCGGCGTCCACCTCGGCCAGGCCGGCGCGGGTCAACGTGATGGCCCGACTGAAGTCGCCGGCCGTGACCGCGGCGTCCAGGGTCTGCTCCAGCAACGCCAGGTGGTCCATGCCGAGCAGGTCGGCCGCGTCGGGCACCAGCTCCCACAGCTCCAACGCCCGCTCCAACAGTCGACGCTGCTCGGCGTAGGCGTACCGGTCGGCGGCGGCGCAGGCCGCGACCCGCGCGGCGACCAGGGCACGGGGATGGTCGTGCGCCGCGTACCAGTGGTGGGCGATCTCGGCCGGAGCGCGGCCGGCGACGACCAGGTGCGGCTGGGCCTCGATCGCGGCGGCGAACCGCGCGTGCAGCCGGGCGTGCTCACCGGGCAGCAACTCGTCGTGCACAGCCTCACGCACCAGGGCGTGCCGGAACTCGTAGTCGCCGTCCGGGTCGGCCACCACCAGTTGGGCCGCGACGGCGGCGCGCAACGCGTCCTCCAGCTCGGCCTCGGGCAGGCCGGCGACCTCGGCGAGCAGACCGTGGGCGAAGCGGGTGCCGCCGGCAGCGGCGATCCGCAGCACCCGCTGAGCTGGCCCGGGTGGACCGGTTGCCCGAGCCGG
>NZ_JBFAPG010000788.1:0-1542 GCF_040675595.1 Micromonospora sp. NPDC049580 | reverse complement strand
CCGGCGATGTCGAACTCCTCCAGGGCACGCTCCAGCCGGTTGAGCGCCAGCTCCCGGTCGGGCGCCCAGACGATCACCTTGGCCAGCAGCGAGTCGTACCAGGGGCCGACCAGGTAGCCGGCGCTGGCGTGGGTGTCCACGCGGGTGAACGGGCCGCCGGGCGGGGTGAACCGCTCCAGGCGGCCGGGCGTGGGCGCGAAGCCCCGCTCCGGGTCCTCGGTGTTGACGCGGCACTCCACGGCGACGCCGTGCAGCTGGATCTCCTCCTGCCGCCACCGCAGCGGCACCCCGGCCGCGATGTGCAGCTGCTCGTGCACCAGGTCGATCCCGGTGACCATCTCGGTGACGGGATGTTCCACCTGGATCCGACAGTTGATCTCCAGGAAGTGGAAGCGTTCCTCGGCGTCCACCAGGAACTCCAGCGTGCCCGCGCCGACGAAGCCGACCTCCAGGGCACCCCGCAGCGCGGTCTCGGCGATGGCGTCGAGCGCCGCGGCGGACAGCGCCGGAGCAGGCGCCTCCTCGATGAGTTTCTGGTGCCGGCGCTGCACCGAGCAGTCCCGGGTGCCCAGGTGCACGCCGTTGCCGTGGGAGTCGCAGAGCACCTGCACCTCGACGTGCCGGGCCTCGGTGAGGTACCGCTCGACGTACACCCGGTCGTCGCCGAAGGCGGCCTGCGCGGCGGCCCGTGTCCGCGCGTACGCCCGGGCCAGCTCGGCCGGACGGCGCACCACGGTCATCCCCCGGCCCCCGCCCCCGGCGGCGGCCTTCACGATCACCGGGTAGCCGACAGCGTCGGCGACCTCGGCCGCCGCGGCGGCGGTCGCCACCGGCGCGACGCTGCCCGCCGGCAGCGGCAGCCCGGCCCGGCTCATGAGGGCCCGGGCCGAGGACTTGTCGGCCAGCGCCGCCATCACCGCCGGCGGCGGGCCGATGAACGTCAGGCCGTTGTCCGCGCAGATCTCGGCGAAGTCGGCGTCCTCGGAGAGGAAGCCGTACCCGGGATGCACGGCCTGCGCGCCCACCTGCCGGGCCGCCTCCACGATCGCGGCGGCGTTGAGGTAGCTGCGTCGGCTCGACGCCGGCCCGATGCGGACGGCCTGGTCGGCGAGGCGCACGGCCGCCGAGTCGGCGTCGGCGGCGGAGTAGACCACCGCCGTGCGCACACCCAGCTCCCGACACGCCCGCAGCACCCGCAGCGCGATCTCACCCCGGTTGGCGATCAGCACGGTCTCGAACATGGTTCACCCATCCCCGCCGTCAGGCCGGATCCAGCTCGACCAGTGGCTGGTCGTACTCCACCGGCTGGCCGTCCTCGACGAGGATCGCGGCCACCCGCCCGGCCCGGTCGGCGGTCACCTCGTTCATCAGCTTCATCGCCTCGACGATCGCGACCGGCTGCCCGGGGCTGACCAGGTCGCCCACCGCGACGAACGGCCTCGCGCCGGGCTCCGGCGCGCGGTAGAACGTGCCGACGATCGGCGCCCGGACCGCCGCGCGCCCGGGGACCGGCGGCCGGATCAGCGCGCCCGGCGGGCCGGG
>NZ_JBFAPG010000787.1:0-1552 GCF_040675595.1 Micromonospora sp. NPDC049580 | reverse complement strand
GACCGCGTCGCCGCCGACGCGGTCCACCCTGAAGCGAGCCGACCTCGCCTTTACGGTCATCGAATGGGGACGATCGCCCGGTTGACGGCACCTGTCGTCCCAATTGAGTCCAGATGAACTCGCAAAGTCGAATTGATGTACGTACAGTGGGGCGGCCCCCCTCCTGATCACGAGCTGGAGCACGCATGCCGGTTCAGGCCAGCCGTCGCCCTTCGTCCGCCGGATCCGCCGCGCCGAGCGGCCGGATCGCCGCGTCCATACCGGTGCAGCCGGGCCCGTCGAACGGTGGTCCGGGCGGTCGCCCGCCGGGTGGCGGCAACGGCCGGACAGGCGGGAAGGGGCCGGCGAAGAAGCGGCCCCGCCGCAAGGATCCGCTCTGGGCCCGACTGACCGTGATCTTCGGCGCGGTGCTGATGCTCAGCAGCGGGGTGGCCATCGTCGGCACCAAGGTGCTGATCGGCCAGGCGACCGGCGACATCGCCCAACGCAACCTGCTCGGTGATGCCGGCAAGACCGACGCGGAGGGCGGCGCGAGCCTCGACGGTCCGATCGACATGCTGCTGCTCGGCGTGGACGCGCGCGAGCGTTGGGCCGCCGACGACGTCCGCTCGGACAGCATCATCATCCTGCACATCCCGGCCTCGCACGACCAGGCGTACCTGATCTCGATCCCCCGCGACACCGAGGCGCAGATCCCGCCCTTCAAGAAGAGCGGCTTCACCGGCGGCACCGACAAGATCAATGCCGCGTTCCAGGCCGGCGCCCGCAACGGTGGCGGCTGGGAGGGCGGCGCCCAGCTGATGGCGCAGACGATCAAGCGGCTCACCGGGATCAGCTTCGACGGCGCGGCGATCATCAACTTCGGTGGTTTCAAGAACGTCATCGACACCCTGGGCACCGTGAAGATCTGCGTCAGCTACGAGGTCAAGTCGAAGCACATGTCGTTCGTCGACGGCAAGCCCATGTGGAACGCGGACGCCAAGAAGACCGGCAAGACGATGACGCCCGTCGTGCACAAGAAGGGCTGCCAGGAGATGGAGGGCTGGGCCGCCCTCGACTACGCCCGGCAGCGCTACGGCCTCCCCGGCGGCGACTACGACCGGCAGCAGAACCAGCAGCAACTGATCAAGGCGATGGCCCGCAAGGCCACCGACGGCGGCATGCTGACCAACCCGGCCAAGCTGAACCAGCTGATCAAGGCGGCCGGCAAGGCGTTCGTCCTGGACACCGGCGGCGTGCCGATCGAGAACTTCATCTTCACCATGCGTGGGGTCACCGCTAACGAGTTGACCATGCTGAAGACCAACAACGGCAGCTTCAACGGCAACGGCAACAACCGTGAGGCGTTGAACGAGGAAACGATGCAGATGTTCCAGGCGGTCAAGCAGGACAAGCTCGCCGAGTTCGTCTTCACCCACCCCGAGGTGATCTCCGGCCGCAAGTGACGGCCGCCGCGTCGCTTCAAGCCGCCTCGCCGGATTCGGCGCCGCCACCGGCCGCGGCTCCTCAGGCCCCCCGCTCCAACAGGCCGTAAGCCCGACCACCCGTTCGC
>NZ_JBFAPG010000786.1:0-1552 GCF_040675595.1 Micromonospora sp. NPDC049580 | reverse complement strand
GCATTTACATCCAGGTGCTTCTATGTTCTCATCGGGAAAGCGCTTGCCTCCGCAGTGGCCGGCGTGAGCGCGGGAGCCGCTTTCACCGAACTGCACCGGCGGGCCCGGGAGCCATGGGTCCCGGCCTACCTCGTCGCCCACGGGCATGGGCGTCGCGACGGTCCGTCCGCCTCATCGAGAGGAAGCAGCATGCGCACATCACAGCGTCGGATGACGCTGCTCGCCACCACCGCCGCCGCCACCGCGGCCCTGGTCACCGGCGGGCTCCTGACCGCCGTCTCGGCCCAGGCGGCCGCCGGCTGCCAGGTCGCCTACTCGGTCGCCAGCCAGTGGCCGGGCGGGTTCACCGGCAACGTCACGGTCACCAACCTCGGCGACCCGGTCTCCGGGTGGACGCTGCGCTGGTCGTACGGGGCCGGCCAGCAGGTCAGCCAGGCGTGGGGCGCCACCGTCACACAGAGCGGCGCTCAGGTTTCCGCCACCAACGTCGACTACAACGGCAACCTGGCCACCAACGGCAGCGCCTCGTTCGGCTTCAACGCGAGCTGGAACAACTCCAGCAACCCGGCCCCGACCAGCTTCACCCTGAACAACGTCGCCTGCACCGGCGGCAGCACCACCACCCCGACCACTCCGGGCACGCCGACCACACCGGGCACGCCGACCACCCCGCCGATCCCCAGCGATCCTCCACCGAGCGTCCCGCCGCAGACGGGCCTGGTCGGCTGGGCCACCCAGAACGGCGGCACCACCGGCGGTGGCGGCGCACCGGCCACCACCGTCACCAACGCCTCGGCGCTGACCAGCGCGCTGAACGCGACCGGGTCGGCGGTGATCCGGGTGTCCGGCACCATCTCCTGCTCGGGGATGCTGCGCGTCCGGTCGAACAAGACCATCCTCGGCAACTCCGGCGCGACAATCGTCGGCTGCGGACTCAACGTCAGCGGTGACCGCAACGTCATCATCCGGAACCTGACCTTCCGGGACTGGAACGACGACGCGATCAACGTGCAGGAGTCGGCCACCAACATCTGGATCGACCACAACACCTTCAGCAACGGGTACGACGGCGCTGTCGACATCAAGCGCGGGTCGGACTTCGTCACGGTGTCGTGGAACCGGGTCTTCAACCACGACAAGACCATGCTGCTCGGCCACAGCGACGACAACGGCGCGCAGGACACCGGCCACCTGCGCGTGACCTACCACCACAACTGGTTCGACGGCAGCAAGCAGCGCAACCCGCGGGTGCGCTTCGGCAACCCGGTGCACGTCTACAACAACTACTACCGGGCCAACACCGGCTACGGCGTGGCCTCCACCGAGAACGCCGGGGTGCTCGTCGAGGGCAACTACTTCGAGAACGTCCCGGACACGTACCACCTCGGCGAGGCCGACTCCGGGCCGGGCCGCCTGGTCGCCCGCAACAACTACTTCGTCAACTCGCCGGCCGGGCAGACCGGCGGCAGCGTCGCCAGCATCCCGTACTCGTACCAACTGGACACGGCGAGCACCGTCAAGTCCATCGTGACGGCCGGCGCCGGCGCCGGCC
>NZ_JBFAPG010000785.1:0-1556 GCF_040675595.1 Micromonospora sp. NPDC049580 | reverse complement strand
CGCGGGCGTGCCACGGCCACACCCCGGCCCCGACCGGCCGTCGCCGGCCCACGCTGAGGTCGGCGGTGCCGGCCAGCACCGGGGCGACCAGGGCCGGCAACTCGGTGGGATCGAACGACCCGTCGGCGTCGAGGACGCACACCACCTCGGCGTCGGCGGCCTCCAGGCCGGCGTGCACCGCCGCGCCGTAGCCGCGCCGGGGCTCGTGCACCACCCGGGCGCCGTGCCGCGCGGCCACCTCGGGCGAGCCGTCGCGCGAGCCGTTGTCCACCACGATGGCCCGGTAGCCGGGCGGCAGCGCGGTCAGCACGCCGGGCAGGGCGGCCGCCTCGTCCAGGCAGGGCAGCACCACGTCGATCTCAGTCGGCATACCGCCGACGCTAGGGCGGCAAGCCCGCGGCGGAGGCCGAAATGTGCTTACCGAACCCTTACCACCTGGGCATTTCTTACCGTCCGGTGACGGGCCGCCGATTGGCGAGCGCGAGGGCGGGCTGTCGCCGTACCGTCCGGTGGTCATGGCCTCGACCACCACACTCCCCGCCGCCCCCGGGCGGACCCCGCCCCGCCGCCGGGCCGGCGACCTCCTGATACTGGGCGTGGAGGCGGCGCTGCTCGCCGCCGCCGTGCTGGTGGGCGCCCTGCTCAACGCACGCGGCGCCGGGCTGCACGCCGACGCCGCTCCGCTGTACGCGACGTGGCGGCCGCACGTCGGCTGGGGCAGCCCCGCCGCGCTGGCCGTAGCGGTCGCGGTGGTGGGGTGGGGAGCGCGGTGGGCCCGCACCGCCCGGTGGGGTGTCCTGCTGGCTGCCGCGTGGCTGACCACGGTCGCCTGGACGTTGTCGTTGGCCCTGGTGGACGGCTGGACGGCAGGGCTGACCCGGCGGCTCACCCCGCAGGCCGAGTACCTGCACGAGGTCCCCGGGGTGACCGACATCCCGGCGATGCTGGCCGGCTTCGCCGGCCGGATCGTCGACTTCCAACCCGACGCGTGGTCCACCCACACCGCCGGGCATCCGCCGGGCGCGCTGCTGATCTTCGTCTGGCTGGACCGCATCGGCCTCGGCGGAGGCGCCGCCGCCGCGCTGGCCTGCGTGCTGGTCGGCGCCACGGTCGCGGTGTCGGTGCCGGTGACCCTGCGGGCGCTCGGCGCGCCCGACGCGGCCCGCGCGGTGCTCCCGTTCCTGGTGCTGCTGCCGGGGGCGGTCTGGGTGGGCGCCTCGGCCGATGGCATCTTCGCCGCCGTGGTCGCAGCCGGCCTGGCGCTGCTGGCGGTCCGGGGCCGCGTCGCCGCTCTCGCCGGCGGGGCGGTGCTCGGGTTCGCGCTGTACCTGTCGTACGGGTTCCTCCTGGTCGGCGTGCTCGCGCTGGCCGTGGTGACGCTGCGCCGTACGCACCGTGGGGGCGCGCTGCTCGCCGCCGCCGTCGGGGTCGCGGCCGTGACGGCGGCCTTCAGCGCGGCGGGCTTTCACTGGTGGGTCGGCTACCAGTTGGTCGTCGAGCGGTACTACCAGGGCTGGGCCGCCGACCGCCCGTACGCCTACTGGGTGTGGGCCAAC
>NZ_JBFAPG010000784.1:0-1564 GCF_040675595.1 Micromonospora sp. NPDC049580 | reverse complement strand
GGTCGCGGCGGTCGGGCTCGCCGCGCCGACGGGTACGCCGCCGGCCGGCGGTGACCCGACGGCCGGTCTCGCCCCGGGGATGCGCGCGGCGGTACGACTTCGGCTGGCGGCCTCGGCGGCGCTCGGCGTCGCGCTGGTGATCGGCCTGGTCGCGCTGCTCGGCCCGGTGGTCGCCGGTCAGGTCGACGGGCGGCCGGTGGACCCGCGCCGGTACGTGGAGCCACCGCAGGTGCAGACGCTCGACGAGAACCCGCTGATCCGGATCTCCGGGTGGGCGCTGCGACCGGAGCAGAAGCTCCTCGACGTGAGCACGGTGGGCGCCACCCCACCGGCCGGCGGCGCGGACGACCCGACGGCGACCGGCGACGCGGACGACCCGAAGGCGGGCCGCAGCGTACAGATCCGGTTGGCGGTGCTCAGCGACTACGACGGGATCACCTGGCGGGTCGGTGCGACGTACCGCAACGCGGGGCGGATCCTGCCGGCCACCGCGCCGGCCCGGGACAGCACGGTGCAGACCGTTCGGCAGGAGATCACCGTGGCGGAGCTGAGCGGCCGGCTGCTCCCGGCCGTGGCGACGCCGCGCGAGGTCAGCGGGGCGCGGGTGGCGTACGACCCGGCGACGGGGACGCTGATCAGGCCGGAGGGACTGACGCCGGGGCTGCGGTACACGGTGACGTCGGCCCGGGAGCGCCCGGACAACAACCTGCTGGCCACCGCGAACGTGCCGGCCGGCGAGGAGGTGGCCCGGGTGCTGCGGGTCGCCGACGGGGTGCCCGACCCGATGCGCCGGTTGGCGGCGCAGCTCGCCGAGGAGAACGGCGCCCCGTACGCGCGGGCGTCGGCGATCGAGCAGTTCCTGGCCGAGCACTACCGGGTGGTGGCCGACGCGCCGAGCGGGCACGCGTACCCGAACCTGGCCTTCTTTCTCTTCGGTCCGCGCAACGGGGGCGGGCAGCGGGGAACGTCTGAGCAGTTCGCGGCGGCGTTCGCGGTGCTCGGCCGGCTCTCCGGTCTGCCGACGAGGGTGGTGGTCGGCTTCTCCTGCAGTGGGCAGGGGCCGGTGCGGGCCGGTGACGCGTACGCCTGGCCGGAGGTGCTCTTCGACGGGTTGGGCTGGGTGGCGTTCGACCCGCTGCCCCGCCCGGAGAACGAGCCGAGGCCGGTGGAGGAGGACTTCCGCCCGACTCCGGAGGACCCGCCGCCGTCGGAGGCGCCGGCGCCCACCGTGGAGCCCACCGCGTCGCCGGAGCCGGTGGCCGCCCCCGACGGGCCGCCCGCACGAGGTGGCGTGTCCACGCCGGTGCTGGTCGCGGGCGGCAGCGGTGGTCTGCTGCTCGTGGTGGGGGCGCTGCTGCTCACCCTGTTGGCGATGCGTCGCTCCCTCACCCGCAAGCGACTGGCGGGGGGTGACCCCAACCAGCGCATCGCCGGCGCCTGGCGGGAGGTCACCGACGCGTTGCGACTGGCCGGCCGCCCGGTCGGCGACGACCTGGCGGCGACCGAGGTGGCCGCGCAGGCCCGGCAGACCCTGGCCGACGCCCGAGCAGCCACGACCAGAGGC
>NZ_JBFAPG010000783.1:0-1583 GCF_040675595.1 Micromonospora sp. NPDC049580 | reverse complement strand
GGCCCGGCCACCTGGCGTCGGTCAGCTTGCCGTGCAGCTCACCTCCGGCTTGGGGTTGGTGCCGGTCCAGCTGCCGATGAAGCCGAAGCTGGCGCTGGCGCCGGCAGCCAGCCGGCCGTTGTAGTCCACGTTGCGCGCGGTCACCGTGGATCCGCTGCTGGTCACCGTCGCGTTCCAGGCCTGGGTGACGCTCTGACCGCTGGCGAGGGTCCACCGGGCGGTCCAACCGGTGATCGCGCTCGTGCCGGCGGTCACCCGCACCTCGCCCTGGAAGCCACCCTGCCACTGGTTGAGCACCGTGTACGTCGCCGTGCAGCCACCGACGGGCGGTGGAGTGGTCGGCGGCGGCGTGGTGGGCGGCGGGGTCGTCGGCGGAGGCGTCGTGGGCGGGGGCGTGGTCGGCGGCGGGGTGCCGCCGAAGACGCTTGCCTCGCGGGCGGTCTGCCGGATGCCGTTGGCGCCGTTGAAGACCCGCTGCCCCCAGCTGGTCAGGCTGGCCGGGTTGAACGCGGTGGCCATGTCGAGGTACTCCACGCCGCCCCCGTTGCCGCTCCACGACCAGCCCAGCCAGCCGATCCCGTTGGCCTGGCTGTACGCGAGGATGGTGTCCTCGTCCGGGTCACCGTCGGAGTGGTTGAAGCCGAACTCACCGACCACGATGGGCAGCCCGGCCGCCCGGAAACGGCCCAGGTAGTCAGTGATCTCGGCGGCGGTGTCGAAGACGCCGTACATGTGGATGGAGAAGACCGTGTTGCGGGCCGGGTCCGCCGCGAAGACCGCGGCGGCGTTGTCGCGCATGGTGAACGACCAGTCCTGCCCCCAGTTCGGGGCGTCCACCATGATCGTGTGGGTCAGCCCACCGGCCCGCAGTCGCTTGATCGCGTTGGCGTTGTCGGTGGCCCACGAGGAGTAGTTCTGGTTGCCGTACGGCTCGTTGCCGATGTTGACGATGACGTACCGTTCCTGGCCGACCAGCACATCCTTCAGGCTGAGCCAGTAGTCGACGGCGCGGTCCAGCGTGATCGCGCCGCTCTGCTCGCCGTAGCCGGTGGTGTCGTGCACCTCCAGTACGCAGATCAGCCGGTTGGCCTTGCACAGCGAGATGACGTTGGCGACGTCGGCGTTGGTGTTGCGGGTCCACCGGTCGCCACTGGCGAGCACCACCCGCACGGTGTTCGCGCCGAGTGCCTTGACGTTCGCGAACGTGCTGGTCTGCTGCGGATACCAGGTGTGGGCGTGGTTCACCCCACGCATGATGAATTGGGCGCCGTTGGCGTCGTACAGCTTGCCGCCCGCGACGGAGAAGCCGGCCGCGGCGTGCGCCGGCTGGCTGAACGCCAGCACGGCGAGGAGCAACGCGAGCAGGGCCGAGCCGGCGGCGGAGAGTCGAGTCTTCATGGCCTTCCTCAGGGAGGACCCCCGGTGCCCGACAGGGGTGGGACGTGACAGGGGAAGGCGGCTGCAGCCCGACAGCCGCCGCCCGGCTCCCGGCGACGCTCGCATCAGCCTAGGGCGATGGATCAGCCCTAGCAACCGGTTCAGTAGCCTGGTCAGGGACGCGGACAGCCGTAACGGCCCGCGTG
>NZ_JBFAPG010000782.1:0-1641 GCF_040675595.1 Micromonospora sp. NPDC049580 | reverse complement strand
CTCGGCGTAGCCGTGCCGGTCGGCGCGGCTCGGGGCGGGCGTGCTCGCTCCGGTGCCCCGCAGATCCGCGACGACCACGGCCAGGCCGGCGGAGCGCAGCGCGGCGGCGAACGGCCGGTAGTAGCGGGCGCGGACCCCCATCGCGGGCCAGATCACCACCACGGGCGCGCCGGGCGGGCCGGCCGGCTCGGGATAGACCTGCATGCCGAGCCGAGCGCCGTCGACGTCGACGAACTCCTGCGCGTACTCCGGATCCCCGTTCACCGGCCCAGCCTACGGCCCGACGTTACCGGCGGGTAGCCGAGGCGGTCCGGACGCGGCGGAGGCCCCGCCGAATGGCGGGGCCTCCGGTGGCGCGCGACCGGTCAGGAGACGGAGATCGTCCCGTCACCGGCGCGGACACACGACACCGCGCGGGCGGCGGTGACGGCCGCGCCGGCGAGGCACCGGCCGAGCACCTGGTGCCCGGTGGCGTTCGGGTGCCACGACTCCTGGCAGGTCTGGAAGTAGCTGACGCAGGTGTTGGCGATCCGCTGAATGGCGATCTTGTCCTTGCCGGCGAGGCTGGTCACGAAGGTGCCGGTCGCGCCGTCCTGCAGCCGGATGGGCGTGGCCAGCGCGCCGGTCGGGCTGGACGTCGACTCGCACAGCCGCGCGCCGTCGGAGGCCCGCTGCACGTTGAGGTAGACCAGGTCGTCGGCGGGGAACTCGGCGGCCAGGGTGTCCCGGGTGGACTTCACGATGCCACCCAGGCCCTGCGAGAAGCGGTGCCCGGGGGCGAGGCTGGCCCGGTGGATCGGGCAACCGGCGGCGTACCGCTCCGCGCCGAGGTCACGGAACTTGTCCCGGGTGTCGTCCCGGCCGTCCTCCTCGTAGTACACCGGGTTCAGGTCCAGCGGCAGCGGGTTGGTGTAGTCCTGGAACACCACCCGGTGCTGGCCGTCCGCGTCCACCTGGTCGAGGGTGGTCAGGATCTGGCGTACGGCGGCGGTGGTCTCCGCGGTCGCGGCGCTGAGCTGTGCGGCGGTGGCCAGGTCGGCGTCGCTGCACGGCTTCTGCTCCACCGGCCCGTTCAGGTACGCCCAGAACTCCCACCAGCCCGTCCAGGCGTCGGCGATGAACCGGTTGGCGCACGTCTCCGCGACGCTGCCGAAGGTGAACGAGCTGTTGTTGGAACCCAGGCCGATCAGCACGAGGTCGATGTCCTGCGTCTGCGCGACGGCGCGCAGCTGGTCGAGCTGGGCGGCCACGGTTCGGCCGTTGGCCCGCGCGCCGGAGGCGGTGGCGATGTCGTGCGGCTGGCCGCCCGAGCAGGCCAGGTTGAACCGGTTCTGGATACCCGGCAGGTTCGCCTGGTTGAGCGAGGCGTTCGCCGACCGGTGGCAGAAGTATGCGTTGTTGTTCGGCGCCGTCCAGCCGGGGAAGCCCTGGGCGACCCCGTTGGCGTCGACCACCGGGGTGTACGCCCCGGCGCCCTCGCCGCTGATGAAGCTGTCGCCGAGCGCCACGGCGGCGGTGGGCAGCGCGGCGGTCGCGGGGGCGGGCAGCGCGACGGCGGTCGACAGCGCTGCCGTGACGATCGTGAGACCGCGATCAGCGTGGCCAGGATGCGCAGCCGGCCGTCGTCGGGGGCCGCCGCCA
>NZ_JBFAPG010000781.1:0-1647 GCF_040675595.1 Micromonospora sp. NPDC049580 | reverse complement strand
CCCCGGACTACCTGTTCATCGACGGCGCGTGGCGCGACCACGAACGCTGGGCCATAACCGCCCCCACCCCGCCCTCCCGCCGCCCCCGCCGTCCCGTCCCGTTGATCAAGAGGTTTGCGTCACGACACGCCGGTGTCGGTGACGCGAACCTCTTGATCACGCGGGAGGCGGGGTGGGGGTGAGAGGTGGGGTGGGGGCGGTTATGGCCCAGCGTTCGTGGTCGCGCCACGCGCCGTCGATGAACAGGTAGTCCGGGGAGAAGCCCTCCAGGCGGAAGCCGAGCTTCCGGGCCACCCGCCGCGACGGTTCGTTGCCCGGCTGGATGTTCGCCTCCAGGCGGTGCAGCCCGGCTGTCGTGAACGCGTGGTCGATCACCAGCGCGACGCCCGTCGAGGCGTGCCCGGTGCCGCTGTACGGCTCGAACGCCGCGTACCCCAGGTAACCGCCGCGCAGCGCGCCCAGCACGATGCCGCTGATGTTCACGTAGCCGGCGATCGCGCCGCTGGCCCGGTCGCAGATCAGGTAGCCGGCGCTGTCCCGGCGACGGATGCGGCGCAGGTAGCGGTCGTACTCCTGCGGGGTCGCCGGCGCGGCCAGCCACGGGTGGTGCAGGTCCCGGCTGCGCAGGGCGGCCGCCACGAACTCGTCGACGTCGGCGGGTCGGGGTCGCCGGATGGCGGCGGGACCACCGCTGCGCAGGTATCTCACGGCGGACCACTCTGACCGACCGGCGCGGCCGTTGTCCAACCGGCCCGCCACCCGCTCCTGCGATCAGCGCGTCGGGACGTCGGTGCTCTCCCGGGGCAGCACCGCGTGTGGCGCGACGATCTCGGCGGTCGTTCGCACCGGCCGCGCGTCCGCATAGCATCGTCGGCATGGCAACGCGGCTGGTACAGATCAACATGAAGGCTCGGGACGACTCCGCCCTGGGCGGTTTCTGGGCAAAAGCGCTCGGCTGGGGAATCTCCAGCGAGGGCCCGGGTGTCACCAACCTCGAACCCGAGGGCTTCGTCTACCCCGATCCCGTCGCCGTCTGCGTCGACATCGTCGTCTCCCCGGAACCCAAGACGGTGAAGAACCGCGTGCACGTCGACCTGGCCACCACCTCGGCGGCCCACCAGGCGGAGGTGGTGGCGCGACTGAAGGGTCTCGGCGCGACGCTCGCCGACGTGGGCCAGGGCGACGTGCCGTGGACGGTCATGGCCGACCCGGAGGGCAACGAGTTCTGCGTGCTGGACTCGCTCTACGACGACACCGGACCGATCGCCTCGGTGGTTGTCGACTGCGCGGATCCGCGGGTCATGGCCCGTTTCTGGGGCGAGGCCATGGACTGGACCGTGCACAAGGTGACCGAGGACAGCGCGGTGCTGCGCTCGGCCAAGGGCGTGGGCCCCTATCTGCAGTTTCTCCGCACTCCCGACGTGAAGACGGTGTGGAACCGCGTCCATCTCGACGTCCGCCCCTATCCGGGTGACGACCTGGAGGCCGAGGCGGCCAGACTGCGGTCTCTCGGCGCCACCGCCGTCGACCTGGGCGACGGCGACGTGCCGTGGAAGGTCCTCGCCGACCCGGAGGGCAACGAGTTCTGCCTCCTCACGCCGAGCTGACCCACACCCTTGTTCTCGGCGCGGCGCGTGCCACCGGGTG
>NZ_JBFAPG010000780.1:0-1648 GCF_040675595.1 Micromonospora sp. NPDC049580 | reverse complement strand
CTCGGATCGGGTGGCCGGCGCACCGCGTTCAACTGTGGGTCGTCACCCGCCGAGCAGCCCGGCGTCGCGCAGCGCCGCCCAGAGCTGCTCCGGCACGTCCGCGTCCGACCGGCGCAGGGTCTCGGTCACCTGGGCTGCGTCGCGCAGGCCGACCACGGTCGAGACCACGGCCGGATGCCGGCGGACGAACGCTAACGCCGCCTGCGGCAGGGTGACGCCGTACGCCTGACAGACCGCCGCGATCCGCCGCGCCCGCTCGATCAGCTCCGGCGGCGCCTGCTGATAGTTGTAGACCGCGTCGGCCGGTGGCTGGTCGCGGGCCAGCAGCCCCGAGTTGTAGACCCCGGCGATGACCACGCCGACCCCACGGGCCTGCGCGGCGGGCAGCAGGTCGTCGAGCGCGCCCTGTTCGAGAAGGGTGTACCGGCCGGCGCACATGACCACGTCGATGTCGGTCTCCGCGACGAACCGGGCCAGCATCGCCGACTGGTTCATGCCGGCTCCGATCGCGCCGATGACGCCCTGGTCGCGCAGCTCCACCAGCGCGGGTACCGCCTCGGACGCGGCCTGCTCCCAGTGCTCGTCCGGGTCGTGCAGGTACACCACGTCCACGCGGTCCAGGCCGGTGCGTTCCAGGCTGGCCTCCAACGACCGGCGTACGCCGTCGCGGCTGAAGTCCCAGACCCGCCGCAGGTCGGCCGGCACGTCGAAGCCCTGCGAATCACGCTCCCCCGCGGTCTCCGGCGAGGGTACGAGCAGCCGCCCGACCTTCGTCGACACCACGTACTCGTCGCGCGGCCGGGACCGCAGCGCGGCGCCCAGCCGCCGTTCGGACAGGCCGAGGCCGTAGTGCGGCGCGGTGTCGAAGTACCGGATGCCGGCGGCCCAGGCGGTGTCGACGGCCGCGGCGAACTCGTCGTCGGACGTCGCCCGGAACAGGTTGCCGCCCTGCGCCGCGCCGAAGCCCAGCGTGGTGAGGCGGATCGCCGGCCGGCGGGGCAGCGCTCGGTCCGTCATGACGCCTCCAGCCGGTACGCGCGGTGGGCGGTCTCCCGCCAGATCGCCGCCTGCTCCTCGTCACCGAGTGGTGCCACCAGGTCGGCGAGCACGGCGACCCACCGGGTGTAGGAGCTGGCGAGCAGGCACACCGGCCAGTCCGAGCCAAACATGAGCCGGGCCGGTCCGAACGCGTCGAGCGCGTGGTCGACGGCGGGCCGCAGGTCGTCGGCCGTCCAGGATGATCCGTCCACCTCGGTCACCAGACCGGAGAGCTTCGCGGTGACGTTCGGTTGGGCGGCGAGCGCCCGCAGGTTGGCCGGCCAGTCGCCGAGGCTCCCCGTGCCGAGCGCCGGTTTGGCGAGGTGGTCCAGGACGAACGACACCTCGGGCAGGTCGCGGACGAGCCGGGTGGCCGCCGGCAGTTGGTGGTCGCGGACTAGCAGATCGTAGGCGAGACCGGCCGCGCCGACCGCCGCGATGCCCCGCCGGACGTCGTGTCGGTCGAGGTACGCCGGGTCGGGTTCGGACTGGACCAGGTGCCGGATGCCGACCAACCGCTCTCCGCCGCGTGCCGTGCGGAGCCGGTCGAGGCGCTCGTCGATGTCGTCGGCGGTGAGGTTGACCCCGCCGACGACCCCGCTGATGAGCG
>NZ_JBFAPG010000779.1:0-1651 GCF_040675595.1 Micromonospora sp. NPDC049580 | reverse complement strand
CGGCGGCCTTGGCCCGCTCGGCGAGCAGGGCGCCCACCTTGCCGGCGAGGGCGCTCTTGTCGCCCTCCGTACCGCGCAGCGAGGAGTCCAGGGTCGACGCCGACGCCAGGGTGTGGCCCTTGGTGTCGTCGACGATCTGGGCAACCATGTGCCGCAGCGAACGGGTGACGACCAGGCGCGGACGCTCGGCCGTACCGCTGACGTTCTTGCGGACGCGGAAGTGCCGACGCGCACGCCCAACGGCGCGCTTGGCGGCGACGCCGCGGCGGCGCTTGAGCAGCGTGGCGCTCACTTCTTACCTGCCTTTCCAGCCTTCGCGTTGCTGGGGCGGATGACCTCGCCCATTACTTCTTACCTGCCTTGCCGGCCTTGCGGCGGATGACCTCGCCCTGGTACTTCACGCCCTTGCCCTTGTAGGGCTCCGGCGGACGGATCTTCCGGATGTTGGCGGCGACCTCACCGACCTGCTGCTTGTCGATGCCGGCCACGTGGAACAGGGTCGGCCGCTCCACCGTGAAGGTGATGCCCGCCGGCGCGGGAACGACCACCGGGTGCGAGAACCCGAGCGCGAACTCGAGGTCCGAACCCTTGGCGGTGACCCGGTAACCGGTGCCGGCGATCTCCAGGCTCTTGCGGTAGCCCTCGGTCACGCCGACGATCATGTTGGCGACCAGGGTACGGCTCAGGCCGTGCAGCTCCTTGGCCTTGCGCTCGTCGTTCGGGCGGTTGACGTTCAGCTGCCCGTCCTCCGCACGCTCGATCGTGATCGGGTCGGCGATCGTGTGCTGGAGCTCGCCCTTCGGGCCCTTGACCTTGACGGTCTGCCCGTCGATCGTGATGTCGACGCCGGCTGGTACCGGGATCGACTTACGTCCAATTCGCGACATTTCTACCAGTCTCCCGTTACCAGACGAAGGCGAGGACTTCCCCGCCAACACTCCGCTTGCGGGCCTGCCGGTCGGTCAGCAGCCCCTGGGACGTCGAAATGATCGCCACGCCCAGCCCACCGAGCACCCGCGGGAGCCCGTCCGACTTGGCGTACACCCGGAGACCGGGCTTGGACACGCGCTTGATGCCGGCCAGGCTCCGCTCCCGGTTCTGGCCGTACTTCAGCTCGACGACCAGTCGCTTGCCGACGGCGCCCTCCTCGGGCTCCTCGACCGACCAGGTGGCGATGTAACCCTCGGCCTTCAGGACCTCGGCGATGTTCGCCTTGATCTTGGAGTAGGGCATCTTCACCTGATCGTGGTACGCCTGGTTGGCGTTACGCAGACGCGTGAGCATGTCTGCGATCGGGTCGGTCATCGTCATGGATTTCGTCAGCCTTTCTCGCCGGGGTTCCCGGGGCATCAGCCCCGGGCCTACGGCGAAGAGCAATACCTAATCGGTGCAGGAGTTCCCGGCTGACAGCCGGGACGCGGTCGCCCTTACCAGGAAGCCTTGGACACACCCGGCAGCTCACCGCGGTGGGCCATCTCCCGGATGCAGACCCGGCAGAGCCCGAACTTGCGGTAGACCGCCTTCGGACGCCCGCACCGCTGGCAGCGGGTGTACGCGCGAACCGAGAACTTCGGCTTCGCGGCCGCCTTGATGATCAGCGCCTTCTTGGCCATCTCAGTTCTCCTTGAACGGGAAGCCCAGGAGCTTGAGC
>NZ_JBFAPG010000778.1:0-1672 GCF_040675595.1 Micromonospora sp. NPDC049580 | reverse complement strand
AGCGCGCCACACCATTTCCGATCAAGATCCACCCTGCGTACGGGTGCGGGGGGCCGGCCCGGGCGGGCCGGCCCCGAGGTGGTCAGGCCGCCGGGCGTACGCGGTAGGCCAGGTGCGTGACGCCGTCGCCCTCGACGACGCGGAAGGGGCCGTCGAGGTGCAGCGGCGCGATCGTCAGGCCGGCGAAGAACGGTATGCCGGCGCCGAGCACGACCGGGACGAGGTCGACGTGCACCTCGTCGAGCAGGCCGGCCGCGACAACCTGGGCCGCGATGGTGCCGCCGTTGACGCCGACCTCCTTGTCACCGGCGAGCGCCTTCGCGCGGTCGATGGCGCTGGCGATGCCGTCGGTGACGAAGACGAACGAGTCGTTCGCCGGCTCCCAGCCCTGCGGCACGGTGTGCGTGACGACCACGACGGGCACGTCCATCGGGTGCCGGCCGCCCCACCCACTGGTCATGTCGAACAGCCGCCGGCCGACGACAAGCGCGCCGGTTCGTTCGTTGAGGTCCCGCAGGTGGCGGGCGCTCGCGGCGGACGTCCGGAACGTCATCTCGGGGTTGGCCGTCGGCGTCTCGACGTCGCCGCTGCCGTACCACTGGAAGAGGTGCTCGAAGCTGCCATGAGCCGGGATGGACCGCCGTTGGACGCCGCCGGGCGGCAGGCGGAGGACGGTCGTAGCGTGGTGCCCATGAGAACCACCACGCTGGGCAGTGCAGGGCCCGAGGTCGGCGTCATCGGTCTCGGGTGCATGGGCATGAGCCACGGATACGACATCACCGGCCCCCGCGACGACGACACCTCGATCTCGGTGATCCGGCAGGCGCTGGACCTGGGCGCCACGCTGATCGACACGTCCGACGTGTACGGGCCGTACACCAACGAGGAGCTGGTCGGCCGGGCGCTGGCCGACGGCCACCGGGAGCGGGCCGTCCTGGCGACCAAGGTCGGGCTGGTGGCCACGTCCCTGACCGGAGGCCCCGGCAACTCACCGAAGATCGGCAACAACGGCCGGCCGGAGCACATCCGCACGGCCATCGACGACAGCCTGCGCCGCCTCAACACCGACCATGTCGACCTGTACCAGCTGCACCGCGTCGACCCCGAGGTGCCCATCGAGGAGTCCTGGGGCGCGATGGCGGAGGTCGTCGCGGCGGGCAAGGCCCGTCAGATCGGCCTGTCCGAGGTGACGGTGGACCAGATCGCGCGGGCCCAGGCCGTGCACCCGGTGGCGTCGGTGCAGTCCGAGCTGTCCCTGTGGACCCGGGACCCGCTGGCCGAGGTTCTGCCGTACTGCGTCGCGCACGGCATCGCCTTCCTGCCGTTCTCCCCGCTGGGCCGGGGCTTTTTGACCGGCCGGTTCTCGTCGTTCGACGACCTGCCGGCCGACGACTTCCGACGCGGCCTGCCGCGCTTTCAGCAGGACGCGCTGCGGGCCAACCTGGCCATCGTCGCCCGGGTCCGGGAGATCGCCGACCGGGCCGGCGTCACTCCCGCGCAGGTCGCGCTCGCGTGGGTGATCGCCCAGGGCGACCGGGTCATCCCGATCCCCGGCACCAAGACGCCGAAGTACCTGGTGGACAACTGCGCGGCCGGCGACGTGCAGCTCGGCGCCGAGGAACTGGCCGACCTCGACGCGCTGCCCGCCCCCGAGGGCGGTCGCTACTGAGCG
>NZ_JBFAPG010000777.1:0-1678 GCF_040675595.1 Micromonospora sp. NPDC049580 | reverse complement strand
GTGCTCGACGGGCTGCGCGCCACCGGATTCGACGGCTGCTCGACCGCCTCCATCGCGTGGCCCGGTGGCGCACGAGCAGGACGGTCGTCCGGTGCGACCGGACCGGGATTCCCCGGCCGCACCGGAGGACCGCCACCACCTGAGACGTCCGGTCGGGGCACGCCAACGCCCCGGCCGGCCGGATGCGGGGGAGGCAGGGTCGAGACGCCGACCGACCCTGCCTGCCAGCCCCGTCTGCCCGCACCCGTACCGGAAACCGGTCCGTCGTCGTCGCCGCCGACGCCGACGCCGGATCCGGTGTCGTTCCGGTACGGGTCGGGCGGGCGGGGCCCATCCGCCAAGGCCGTAGCTTTTCGAAAAATATTCTGATATTCCTATATTTAAGTACACCGACGGTTCCTCCTGGACGGGAAGGAGCACCATGCGAACGGGTGTCTGGCTGGTAGGAGCACGCGGTTCGGTCGCGACCACCAGCATCGTCGGAGGGCTCGCGCTGCGGGCCGGCCTGGCCGGGCCGACCGGCTGCGTCACCGAGTTGCCGGATCTGCGCGGTCCCGCCCTCCCGTCCTTCGCGGACCTGGTCTTCGGTGGGCACGATGTGGCCACCACCCCGTTGAGCAAGCGCGCGGAGGCCCTCGCCGACACCGGTGTGATACCCGGTCGGCTGGTCGCCGCGCTCCCCGACGAGCTGGCCGCCGTCGAGCAGGAACTGCGTCCGGCCCCGCTCGGCGGCACCCAGGCCGACCGGGTCGCGACCGTCGTGGGTGACCTCACCTCCTTCCGTGCGCGCAACCGGCTGGACCGCGTGGTCGTGGTCAACGTCTCCGCCACCGAACCCGCACCTCGACCGCACCCCGGGCACGCCGACCCGGCCGCGCTGCGTGCCGCCCTCGCCGGCCCGGACGAGGTGCTGCCGCCCAGCTCCCTGTACGCGTACGCGGCGCTGCTGGCCGACTGCCCGTACGTCGACTTCACCCCGTCCACCGGGCTGCGGCTGCCGGCGCTGGCCGCGCTGGCCGACGAGCGGCGCCTGCCGTACGCCGGGCACGACGGCAAGACCGGTGAGACCCTGGTCAAGTCGGTGCTCGCGCCGATGTTCGCGATGCGCAACCTCGCCGTGCGCTCCTGGTCCGGGATGAACCTGCTCGGCGGCGGCGACGGCGCCACCCTCGCCGACCCGGCCGCCAACGCGGCCAAGGTGCAGAGCAAGCAGCGCGTGCTCGGCGAGACGCTGGGCTACGTCCCGCAGGGCAACACCCGCATCGAGTACGTCGAGGAGCTGGGCGACTTCAAGACCGCCTGGGATCTGATCACGTTCGCCGGCTTCCTCGGCACCGGGATGCGGATGGAATTCACCTGGCACGGCTGCGACTCCGCGCTGGCCGCGCCGCTGGTGCTCGACCTGGCCCGGCTCACCGCCGCCGCGCACGCCGCCGGGCACGTGGGGCCGTTGGCCGACCTGGGCTTCTTCTTCAAGGACCCACTCGGCTCGCCCACCCACTCGCTGGCCGAGCAGTGGGCCCGGCTGACCGACTTCACCCAGCGGTTGCACGCCGGTCTGGACGGTGGCCATGCCCACGCTGGCTGACGTGGCCGAGCTGGTCCGGGCGCCGGCCGCGCTCTCGGTCCCCGGTGACGTGGTCGCCGGCGCGGCGGCCGCCGGCGCGTTGAGCCCGCG
>NZ_JBFAPG010000776.1:0-1680 GCF_040675595.1 Micromonospora sp. NPDC049580 | reverse complement strand
CCGTGCTCGCCACCGCCGCGCCGACCGGCACGTCGGTGCGGGTGCCCGGTCCGGCCTCGCGCAGCGGAACCGACGCCGCCATCGCCGTCGGCGGCTCGCCGCCGGTGACCGCGGTGCGGGCGGCCTCGGCCATGGCCGAGCCGCTGGTGAAGCGGTCGAGCGGATCCTTGGCGAGGGCCCGCGACACCAGGGCGCGGACCGCCTCCGGGATGTCGTGCGGCAGCTCCGGCGGCTCGTCGTCCAGGTGCCGGACGGCGACCTGGAGGGGGTTGTCCCCGGTGAACGGTGGACCGCCGGTGAGGCAGCAGTAGGTGACCGCGCCGAGCGCGTAGATGTCGGTGGCACCGCTGACCGGACGACCGGCGGCCTGCTCGGGCGCCATGTAGAGAGCGGTGCCGGGTACCGCGTTGGTGCTGGTGATGCTGGTCACGTTGGTGGAACGGGCGACGCCGAAGTCGACGAGGACGACCGTGCCGTCCTCCTGGACCAGCAGGTTGCTGGGCTTGACGTCGCGGTGCACGATGCCGCCCCGGTGCGCCGCGCTCAGCGCGTGCGCCGCCTGGGCCACGATCGACATCGTCTCGGCCACGTCGAGCCGGCCGGCCGCCTCGATCCGCTTGGACAGCGGCTCACCCTCGACGAACTCCATGACCAGGTAGTCCGCCCGACCGCCGTCGGGCAGGTCGTCCTCGCCGCAGTCGTACACCTGCACGATGCCGGGGTGCCGCAGAGCCGCCATGATCCGTGCCTCGGCCCGGAAACGGGCGATGAAGTCCGGATCGGAGACCAGCGCCGGCAGCAGGACCTTGACCGCGACCTGTCGGCCGAGGACCAGGTCCGAGGCACGCCAGACGTCGCCCATGCCGCCGGTGGCGACACGTTCGTCCAGGCGGTACCGCCCGCTGAGCACGACCTCCGATGACAACACAGCATTACCGTACCCAGAGTGGCGGGCAACGGCGCGCTGCGGTTGATCGGCCGCGTGGTCGTACCCGCCGGTCCGTCCGGTCTGACCTCTATGGACGCGGTCGGATCTGTGACGGCTCGACGACGGCGGGTGACAAAACCCGACACATCCCGGCGTACGCTTGCCGGATCACCGCCCCGGGCCGCCTACCGGCCCGGGGAGCGTCCTGCGGTTCACACCTGTTACGGCGGCACGCCGGTCTGGCGGCTTGATAATTGTCACTCTTCCGTGACGCGATCCCGACTTGTCGCTCGGATGGTCCCCTTTTACCGTTAGCCCGGCTCGGGGCCGCCCGGCCGGCCGTGCGTCGAGAGCCGAGAGCCATCGCGCCGGTGCGGACGCCCCGGCCGGCCCGGACGCGGGCGCGAAGCGAATTCGGTGGAGGGCGGTGCGCGTGCGGGAGCCGGTGGGGTCGACGGTTCGCGCGCGGACGCAGGCGTGGCGCGTCGGGCCGGGCCGCCGTCCCGAGCCACCCGTGAGCCGCGGATGACCGGCGAGCTGTCCGAGGCGGTCACCGCCGCGCAGGCCGGGGACGAGGACGCCTTCCGCT
The DNA here is from genome assembly GCF_040675595.1 of Micromonospora sp. NPDC049580. Lineage (NCBI taxonomy): Bacteria > Bacillati > Actinomycetota > Actinomycetes > Micromonosporales > Micromonosporaceae > Micromonospora > Micromonospora sp. NPDC049580. The sequence goes on along the minus strand of NZ_JBFAPG010000776.1, from coordinate 163 downwards.
TCCTGTACCGCAGCCTGCAGCCGGGCCTGCTGCGCTACCTGACCGCCCTGGTCGGGGCGGACGCCGAAGACGTGGCGTCGGAGACGTGGTTGCAGATCTCCCGGGACCTGCCCAACTTCACCGGCGGTGAGTTCCGCGCCTGGACGGTCACCATCGCCCGTAA
>NZ_JBFAPG010000775.1:0-1680 GCF_040675595.1 Micromonospora sp. NPDC049580 | reverse complement strand
CCCCGGACGCGCCCCCGGCCGGTGGCCCAGCCGACCGCGGTGAGCGCCTCGACCACGGCGGTCGGCAACGGGGTCTCCCCGGGGATCGAGCGGGTGGCCGACCGCAGGGCGACCATCGCCTGGCGCACCTCGGTCCGCTCGAAGAACCGCTCCGCGCCCTGCACCACGTACGGCACGGCGGCCTCGGTGAGCGCCTTCTCGTACGCCTCGGACTGCGCGTTGACGCGGAACAGCACGGCGATCTCCTTCGCCGGGGTGCCCGCGTCGATCAGCGACCGGCAGCGCGCGGCCACCGCGTTCGCCTCGGCCGGCTCGTCGGTGAAGATCCGCAGGTCGGGTTCCGGTCCCGGGGGGCGCTGCCCGCTCAACTCCAACCGCAGCCGCGCCTCGGCGCCGCGGGCCTGGGAGATCACCGCGTTGGCCAGCCCGACGACCTGCGGGGTGGAGCGGTAGTCGCGGACCAGCCGGACCACTGTGGCGTTCCGGTGCCGGCGCGGAAAGTCGACCAGGTACGACGAGGTCGCCCCGGTGAACGAGTAGATCGTCTGGCTGGCGTCGCCGACCACGGTCAGGTCGTCCCGGCCGCCCAGCCAGGCGTCCAGCAACCGCTGCTGGAGCGGGTTGACGTCCTGGTACTCGTCGACCACGAAGTGCCGGTACTGGCTGCGGACCTGCTCGGCGACGTCCCGGTGCTCCTCGATGCCCCACACCGCGGCGCGCAGCATGTCCTCGAAGTCGATCACCCCGTTGGAGCGCTTGAGCTGCTCGTACGCGGTGAACACCTCGGCGACCTTCGCCGGCTCGTGCGGCGTGTCCCGCAGTGCCCGGGCCGCCGACACGACGTAGTCCCCCGGCTCGACCAGCGACGACTTGGCCCACTCGATCTCGCCGGCCAGGTCCCGCGCGGCGGCCCGGTCGGTACGCAGGCCGACCCGGGCGGCGGCGAGGGTGACCAGCCGCACCTTGCTGTCCAGCAGCTCGGGCATGGCCCGGCCGGCCAGCAGGCGGGGAGCGAAGTAGCGCACCTGCCGCAGCGCGGCGGAGTGGAATGTCCGCGCCTGGACACCGTGCGCCCCGAGCAGAGTGAGACGGTGTCGCATCTCGGCGGCGGCCCGGGCGGTGAAGGTGACGGCGAGCACGTGCCGGGGGGAGATCTCCCCGGAGAGCGCCCGGTGGGCGATCCGGGAGGTGATCGCGCGGGTCTTGCCGGTGCCGGCGCCGGCGAGGATGCAGACCGGGCCGGCGGGTGCGGTCACCGCGGAGCGCTGCTCCGGGTCCAGCCCGGCAAGTACGCCTTCCGACGCTGAGTGAACCACCACAACCAGGAATCATCTCAGCTCCTCCGGACGTTGTAGCGGACAGCCTCGGCTTGATCCGCAAGCCGGCGGTCAGAGGAGTTGGAGGATCCGACCATGCTGACGATGTATTCCACCCCCTGGTGCGGCTACTGCCACCGGCTGAAGTCGCAGCTCGACCGGGAGGGCATCGGGTACGAGGTGGTCGACATCGAGCGGGATCCGGAGGCCGCGGAGTTCGTGATGAGCGTCAACGGCGGCAACCAGACGGTGCCGACGCTGCGCTTCGCCGACGGCAGCGCCCTGACCAACCCCTCGATCACTCAGGTCAAGCAGCACCTGGCGACCCTCAGCGCCTGACCGGCCGGGTCACCTCTCGACGAAC
>NZ_JBFAPG010000774.1:0-1694 GCF_040675595.1 Micromonospora sp. NPDC049580 | reverse complement strand
GAAGTCGCCGCTGGCGGCCCAGCGCGGCCCGGCCCAGCGGCGCAGGATCTCCCCGACGGCCGCCCCGCCGTCCTTGGTGAGCACGTGCTCGTAGCGGGGGAGCTGGAACTTCAACGCCGGGGTGGAGGCGGCGAACTGCCCGCGTGGGTCGGCGAAGATGGCGGCGCGCAACCGCAGCGGGTGGGGTGCACCCAGGACCACCAACCGCCGGACCAGCGACGGGTGGAACGACGCCACCGTCCAGGCCACCATGCCGCCGACGCCGCTGCCGACAAGCGTCGCCGACCGTTCACCGAGGGCACGGATCAGGCCGGCGATGTCGGCGGCGAGGGTGTAGCCGTCGTATCCCCGGGGTGGTTTGTCGCTGGCGCCGTAACCGCGCAGGTCCACGGCGACCGCGCGGAAGCCGGCGTCGGCGACCGCCGGGAGCATCTGGTGCCAGGCCCACCAGTGCTCGGGGAAGCCGTGCAGGAAGAGCACCATCGGCCCGGTGCCGGCCTCGACCACGTGGAACCGGGTGCCGTTGGCGCCGACGAAACGGTGCGTCCACGGCCCCTCGGTGAGGACGCAGGACTCGTCGACGGCTCCGCCGCGCTGGTCGGTCATGGTTGACAGCCTAGGACCCCGTCGGCAGGCAGCCGTTTCGCCGGCCCGTCTGTGGCCCGGGAGCGTCGGGCGACGGTCAGCCGACCGGGCTGATGTCGACGATGCTGGCCGGGGTGCCCGGGCCGCAGTCGGCGGTCGGGTCGGCCGGGCCGATGGTCACCAGGACGGTCGTGCCGACGGTGAAGGTGCCCTTGCCGGCGCCGTGCAGCGCGTACTGCCGGCCGTCGTCGGTGACCAGGCCGTAGCAGGGGCCGTCGCCGCCCCGGTTGATCCGTCCGGCCAGCACGTTGGCCTTGCGGGCGTCGGTCGGCTTGCGCGGCGGCCCGGTCGGCGGGCGCAGGGTGGGCAGCGGGACACGCGAGCGCGACGGGCGGCCGGAGGGGGACGACGGCGTCGGATCGGTGGGCCCGGTCGGCGCGGCGGCGGACGGCGGTGTGCCGGTCGAGGGAGCGTCGGAGGGGCTCTGCTCGGAGGACACGCCGTCTCCTTCGTTCCGCGTTCCGGCGCAGCCGGTGAGCGCCAGCAGGACAGTCAGACCGGCGCCGGTCAGGGTGGTGCGGGTTCGCGGGTGCACGGGTGATCGGACGCGCGGGGCGCGACCGGGGTTCCCGGAACGGGCGTGGGCCCGGGGGGGGGCCGGCCCCGGGGGCGCCGGGGGGGGGGGGGGGGCGGGTCCGGGGCGTGCGGGGGGCGCGGCCACGGTGGTGGTGACGCTCGGTGCGGCCGGCGCGGTGCTGGCCGCCGCCGGTGCGGATCCGGTACGGGTGCGGGCCCCCAAGGTCAACGCCATCGACGCCACCGGCGCCGGCGACTCGGTCATGGCCGCGCTGATCGCCGACCTGCTTCTCGACGGCGAGCCCGACGACCCGGCGGGCTGGGTCGAGCGGGTGGCCTTCGCGCTGCGGGTGGCGGGCCTCGTCTGCGAATCCCCGGGCGGCGCCACCGCCATGCCCACCCGCACCGACGTCGAGCGCCGCTTCGGCAGCTAGACGGTGCCGTTGAGCTCGTTGTAGCCGCGGCGGGCGGCGATCAGGGCGGCACGGGCCCCGAAGGGGGCCTCGGCGGCCACCCGCTCCGGTGGCGCGTCG
>NZ_JBFAPG010000773.1:0-1715 GCF_040675595.1 Micromonospora sp. NPDC049580 | reverse complement strand
AATCAGCCCGCCATTCGTGATGCCCTTTTCCTTGGCCGTAGCCTCGATTACCGACCTAGCGAGCAGGACTCCCGCTCGATATGCCTTAATGCTGTCCTTGCAGTCCACGTGGTAGATCCGGTCGGCGAAGTCGAAGATGAAGTTCACCGGGTCCAGCTCCTGCCAGACGAAGTGCGACGGGTCCCAGTTCAGCCCGAACGCGGGCCGGTTGCCGATCGCCTCCAGCGTCCGCTTGGTCGTCCAGTAGTCGTACGCGATCTCGCTGGGGTGCACCTCGTGCGCGAACCGCACCCCGACCTCGTCGAACACGTCGAGGATCGGGTTCCACCGATCGGCGAAGTCCTGGTAGCCGCGCTCGATCATCGACGGCGGCACCGGCGGGAACATCGCCAGGGTGTGCCAGATCGACGACCCGGTGAAACCGACGACGGTCTTCACCCCGAGCTTCGCCGCGGCCCGCGCGGTGTCCTTGATCTCCTCGGCGGCCCGCTGGCGGACCCCCTCGGGCTCCCCGTCGCCCCAGATCCGGGCGGGCAGGATGTCCTGGTGCCGCTCGTCGATCGGATGGTCGCAGACCGCCTGACCGACGAGGTGGTTGGAGATCGTGAAGACCTCGAGGTTGTGCTTCGCGAGCGTCTCCCGCTTGCGGTCGACGTACGAGTCGTCGGCGAGCGCCTTGTCGACCTCGAAGTGGTCGCCCCAGCAGGCGATCTCCAGACCGTCGTAGCCCCACTCGGAGGCGAGCCGGCAGACCTCCTCGAACGGAAGGTCGGCCCACTGGCCGGTGAAGAGCGTGATGGGTCGCGCCATTGTCCTTCTCCCCTGATGTGATGGGGATTCCGTTGTGCGGACCGGGGCGAGGGTGACCGGTCAGACCGGTACGTGGCATCGAGGCGGAACACCGGTGGATGCCGAGCGCACCTGAGCCCGGCGGGTTGCGCCTCCCACCGGGTCACCGGCCACCGTCACGGTCGCCACCTCCACCCTATTTCCGTTGGGCCCCATCGCGAAAGCCCCGGATCGTCACTCGGCCGCTTCTTCGGGCGCGGGCAGGACCGCCCGGACGGTGAACCCGCCGCCGGGATTCGGGCCGGCGGAAAAGGTGCCACCGACCCGCTCGGTGCGCCCGCGCACCGCGGCCAGCCCCCGCCCGGCGCCCCGGGTCTCCCCGGCCGGCGTCGCGGCATCGGCGCCGTCGTCGCGTACCTCGATGGTGACGCCCTCGGCGTCGTAGCGCAGCCGGACCGCCACCGCCGCGCCGGGGGCGTGTCGACGCGCGTCGGCCAGCGACTCCTCGATGATCCGGTACGCCGCCACGTCGACCGCGCCGGGCAGCGGCCGGGGTGCCCCGCCGAGGCTCCAACGCACGGGCTGGCCTGCGGCGAACTCCTCTGCCAGCGCGTCGAGACGGTTCAGGCTGGGAGCCGGCCCGGTCAACGGGTCGGGCTCCTCGGCCCGGTGCAGCGCGCCGCGGAGGCGGTCTCCCTGCGACCGCACCACTCGGCGCCATCGCGCGAAACGCCCCATGCTGGTCAAGGTACGGCAGCCGGCTGAGAGTAGGCCTCCGGCGTCCAGGCAACGCGCCCAGCGGCTCCGGCGGCTCCGACCACCCCGGCCGCTCCGGCCGCTCCGGCGCTCCGGCGCTCCGGCCGCTCCGCGATGGATTGTCGAGAGGGGTATACCTGTGAGTCATAAATATGACTCACAGGTATACC
>NZ_JBFAPG010000772.1:0-1716 GCF_040675595.1 Micromonospora sp. NPDC049580 | reverse complement strand
ACCGAGAACGGGTAGGCCCGCACCACCGGCTGCACCACCGAGGGGAACGCCGACACCGGCACGAACCCCGACGGGCTGGGGCCGGCCCGTCGTCTCGGTCGCGCCGCAACCCGGCGCTCCCGGCCTGGGCGACACCTACTACCCCGACTACGGCAACGGCGGCTACGACGTCTCGCACTACGACGTCCGGCTGCGCTACGACCCGGCCACCGACCGGCTCACCGGCACCACCACGATCCTCGCCACCGCGACACAGGACCTCTCGGCGTTCAACCTGGACTTCCTGCTCGACGTCGAGTCGGTGCGGGTCAACGGCTGGGAGGCCGGCACCGCCAGGGCGGGCACGCACGAGCTGGTGGTCACGCCAACCCGCACGATCACCCGGGGCCAGCAGCTCACCATCGTGGTGCGCTACGACGGCATCCCGTCGGAGACCCTGGTCGGCGGCTACACCGGTTGGACGCGCACCGACGACGGGGCGCTCGCGGTCAACGAGCCCGAGTCGGCGTGGTGGTGGTTCCCGAGCAACGACCACCCGCTGGACAAGGCCACCTTCGACATCTCCGTCTCGGTGCCCACCGGCGTCGAGGTGATCAGCAACGGCGTGCAGCCCCGCCCGCCGGCGGCCGAGGCCGGCAACCGCACCCGGTGGATCTGGCGGACCACCTCCCCCACCGCCACCTACCTGGCCTTCATGGCGATCGGTCAGTACGACATCGTCACCGACATCACGCCGGGCGGTCAGCCGGTGATCAACGCGTACAGCACCTCGCTGGGGGCGCTCGAGCCGGCCGCGCGGGCGAGCATCGAGCGGACCGGCGAGATCGTCGACTGGGAGAGCGGGATCTTCGGCCCGTACCCGTTCGAGGCACGAGGTGGCGTGGCCGGGCCGGTGGACGGCATCGGCTTCGCCCTGGAGACGCAGACCCGCCCGGTGTACGGCCCGGGTTTCTGGCGTCGCGGCGCCAACACGTACGTGGTGGCCCACGAGAACGCCCACCAGTGGTTCGGTGACTCGGTCTCGGTGGCCGAGTGGCGCAACATCTGGCTCAACGAGGGCTTCGCCTCGTACGCCGAGTGGCTCTGGTCCGAGGAGCAGGACGAGGGCACCGCGCAGGAGGTCTTCGACTTCACCTACGCCAGCTACCCGGCCGACGACGAGTTCTGGCAGGTGCTGCCCGGTGACCCGGGCGCGGACCGGGTCTTCGACAACGCGGTCTACGACCGGGGCGCGATGACCCTGCACCAGCTCCGGCTGGCCGTCGGCGACGACGCGTTCTTCGCGATCCTGCCGGCGTGGACGGCCGAACACCGGCACGGCAACGGCACCATCGAGGAGTTCCAGGCCCTGGCTGAGCGCATCTCCGGTCTGGACCTGGACGAGCTGTTCACCACCTGGCTGTTCACCGCGGGCCGGCCCGACGTGGCCAGCGCCGCCCGCAAGGCCGCGCCGCCGGCCGAGCCCAAGTCGTGGGCCAAGATCCGGGAGTCCCACGAGTTGCTGTCGCACTAGCGGCAGTCGTCACCCGCAAGGCCCGTCGCCCAGTCGGCGGGCCTTGCGGCGTTTCCCGCTGGTCCCGCCGGAGCGATCTCACCTGTCAACGCAGCGTCCCCCGTCGCCCCTCCCCCACGCGTCCTTTGCTCTGCTTCAACGGACGCAACACCGGTTGTCCGACTATCGGACGGGCGGTGTTGCGTGGAGTGAAGCAGAGCAAA
>NZ_JBFAPG010000771.1:0-1722 GCF_040675595.1 Micromonospora sp. NPDC049580 | reverse complement strand
GCGGGTCTCGCGGCGCTCGGCACCCTGATCTTCGCCCAGCGGGTACGCCTCCTCGTCGCGCACCGGGTCGAGGACCCGGCCGGGCTGGTCGCCGCCGAGGCGGCGGTGACGGCGGTCGACGAGGACCGCGCCGAGCTGCGGCTGTCGGTGAAGGAGCGGGACGACTTCTTCTCCACGTACTTCGTCAGCACCTGGTCGCCGTACGTGGTCCGGCTCGCGGCCCGGCTGCGGCTCACCCCGACCGGGGTCACGGTGATCTCGGTGCTGTTCGCGCTGGCCGCCGCCGTGCTGTTCGGGGTCGGCGGGCGACCCGCGCTGGTCGGCGGCGCGGTGCTGCTCTACCTCGGCTTCGTGCTGGACTGCGTGGACGGTCAGCTGGCCCGCTACACCCGGCACTTCAGCGCGTGGGGCGGCTGGCTGGACACGATGGCCGACCGGGCGAAGGAGTACCTGGTCTACGCCGGCCTGGGCTTTGGAGTCAGTCACGCCGGGCTGGGCAACGGCTGGGCGTTGGCGATCGCCGCGATGACGTTGCAGACCGTCCGGCACATGACCGACACCTGGTACGGGGTGCTGCACGACGAGGCGGCACGCCGGCCCCGGACGGCGGCGGGAGCCAGCGGCGGTATCGGTGACCGGCTGAACGCCGCGTCGACGCGGGTGCAGGCGGACACGGGCTCGCTGTCGTACTGGCTGAAGCGGACCGTGGTGTTCCCGATCGGTGAGCGGTGGGCGCTGATCGCGCTGACCGTGGCGCTGTTCAATCCGCTGGTCAGCCTCATCGCGGTGCTGGTCTGGGGTGGGTTGGCGTTCGCGTACACCGGGGCGTTGCGCACGTTGCGGGCCCGCTGGATGTGGGTGCCGGTGCTGGACACGGTCGACGCGACCCTGCACCGCGACGACGGCCCGCTGGCCCGCCGGCTGCCGGTGGTCCGCCCGATGGGGCCGCTCACCCTGGCGGTGATCGCCGCGCTCGGGCCGGCGGTGCTGCTTGTCGTCGCCCTGCTGGGCGACTCGCCGGCAGGGCTGCGGTGGGCGGTGCCGGTGGCGTTGCTGGTGCTGCTGGCCGGTGGCCTCGGCGCCGGGGCCGCGCACAACGGCCCGCTGGACTGGCTGGTGCCGGCGGCGCTGCGGGCCGCCGAGTACCTGTTCGCGATCGCCGTCGGGGTGGTCGGCGACGCGCCGGGCTGGCTGATCTTCGGCTACGTCTTCGTGCTCACCGTGCACCACTACGACCTGACGGCGCGACTGGAGAAGCGGCAGACGGCGCCGCCGCTGCACGTCGCCACGCTGGGCTGGGACGGACGTTCGGTGCTGCTGGCCCTCGCGGCGATTGTCGGCATCGTGAGTATCGCCATGGCTACACTCGGTGCGTACCTTCTCGTGGTTTTCGTGGCGAGCGTCGTCCTGGCCTGGTTCGTCCGGCCGGCCCGTAGCGCGCGGGCGTCGGCCGCGCCGGTGGGCGCGGGAGGTGTCGCGCCGCGCTGACGGAGGGACGGCCGGATGACCCTGATCAGTTTCGTGGTGCCGGCCTTCCGGGTGCAGGGATATCTGCGCGAGTGCCTGGACTCGGTCCTCGGCCAGCCGGTGACCGACCTCGAGGTGATCGCCGTCGACGACTGCTCGCCCGACGCCAGCGGCGAGATCATCGACGAGTACGCGGCCCGCGACCAGCGGGTCCGGTCGGTCCGACTGTCGGAGAACGTCGGCCTCGGTCCAGCC
>NZ_JBFAPG010000770.1:0-1755 GCF_040675595.1 Micromonospora sp. NPDC049580 | reverse complement strand
GTCACCTCCGGCCGCGTGCCGGCGCCTGACCCTGTGCCGCGCTCGACGAACTGGCCGCCGGGCCCGTACTCGACCCTGGGCTGGTCCGCCCGCGTTCCAGGTCGACGTTCTGCGACTGCTGCTGGATCGCCGAGCGCCGCTGGTCGACCGCCGCGTTGGTCAGCGCGGCGCCGGCGGTGACGAACCCGCCGGCCGCGGTGAGCTGGGTGGCATTGGCGGCGGTGCCGGCGATGCTCATGCCCAGGCCGCTGAGGTTCCCGGCGTGCACCGCGGCCTTCGTCCAGTCACCCCTCTGCGCGGCGTCGATGAACTCCACACCGGACTTCAAGGCGGTCACGGCGGACGCGCTGATCTGCGTGCCGCGCGCCGCCCAGCCCTCCAGGACGCCGGAGATGGCGCTCAACGAGCCGGCGGTGAACTCCGCACCCGGCGGCAGGTACGTGTTCATGTACTCCTTGAACTGGGTGAGGCCGGTGAAGCCGGCGTTCTTGGCGCCCTGCCGCGCCTCGCTCTCGGTCGGACGGTCCGGGTTGGCCGGCCGCACCTGGCTGCCGCGTCGCGGCTCCACCGGCGCCGGCGTGGTGACGGCGCCCACCTGCATGGCCGTCCGCACGAGCGCGTCCGGGTCGGTGGCGACGTAGGTGGACCGGCGGCGGAGCCGCCCCACCTGCTGGTCCGCGGCGGCGGAGTTCCGGCTCGCGCCGGAGCCACGCGCGGCGGAGTTCCGCTCCGAACGGGCCGGGGCGGCGGGCGGCGACACCCGCCGCCCTCCGTTGAACGAGTCGGTGAACTGCGGGGGCGCCGTGGACGCGGACGTGGACGCGTACGCCGCCTGGCTGTACGGGTTGACCGGCAGGCTGTAGTGCCGGTCCGCAGCCTCCATCTCGTAGTCGTTCTCCGCACCGGCGAACGTCTGGGCGCGTTGCAGCGGATCCGGCTCGTAGCCGTACCTGGGGTCGGACATGGTCACTCCTTCGAGCGCTGGTTCGTGATGGGCCAACCGGCGGTTCGCCGCCGGCTCGGTGTGCCGCCTCCCTCCCACGGATCGCGGTGCACCGTCTACGCGGCGGCCCCGGCCCCGGTTCAGCCGTGCCCCCGGATTTCTCCGCCGGGCGGCGGCTGGAAAAAACCTCGAACCCGCGCTGAACCGAGTGGGCGGTCGCGTCGTAGAGCGGCCGTCGACCGCTCCGCCCGCGCCGCCGAGACGCCGCAGGCGCGGCCGGCGACCGACGACGGCGAGCAGACAGGGAGGCGAGACGGACGATGAGCCAGCCGGTGATGCTGCGGCGACCACGGGAGCGCGACGAGCGTCCGATCCGACACCGCGATGTCCTCTCGGACGAGGGCATCGGCTGGATCGGCGCGCACGGCGGCGCCGGCGCCTCCACCCTCACCCGCCTGCTCGGCGGCACCGACATCGGATGCCGGTGGCCGGATGCGGCGATCGGCGAGCCGGCCCGGGTCGCGGTGGTCGGGCGGACCAGCCTCGACGGCCTGCGGGCGGTCTCCCGCGCGTTGAACGCGATGCGGGAGGGCCGGCACCCGGCCGGGATGCGGCTGGTGGGCGTAGTGCTGATCGCCGACGCCCCGGGCCGGTTGCCGGCGCCGCTTCTCGGCCGGATCCGGCTGCTGCGCGCGATCGCCCCGGTGCACCGGGTGCCGTGGGTCCCGTCGTACCGGGTGGGTGCGGAACCGAAGCGTCCGCCGCGCCAGCTGGCCCGGCTGGCCGCCCTGGTGGAGGCCCGGCCGGGGCGG
>NZ_JBFAPG010000769.1:0-1760 GCF_040675595.1 Micromonospora sp. NPDC049580 | reverse complement strand
ATGAAGTTATTGCCGCGACACGCCGATGGCGGTGGCAACAACTTCATGATCAACGCCGGGGGTGGGGTGGGGTGGGGTGGGGTTAGGCGACGTTGAACGGGCGGAACTGGACGCTCACCCTCGGGCCTACCGGGCGGGTGGTCTTGGGGATGGCGTGTTCCCAGGTGCGCTGGCAGGAGCCGCCCATCACGATCAGGTCGCCGTGGCCCACCGGGAACCGCAGGCTGTCGCCACCGCCGCGCGGGCGCAGCAGCAGCGGCCGAGGTGACCCGAACGAGACGATCGCGACGACGGTGTCGCTGTGCGCGGAGCGGCCGATGGTGTCGCCGTGCCAGGCGACGCTGTCCCGGCCGGAGCGGTAGAGACACATGCCGGCGGTGACGAACGGCTCGCCCAGCTCGGGCGTGTAGTGCCGGGTCAGCGCCGTCCGCGCCGAGGTGAGCACGGGGTGCGGCAGTTGCCGGTCGACGCCGTACCAGCAGAGCAGGCGGGGCACGTCGACCTCGCTGTCGTACATGGTGCGTCGCTCCGCGCGCCACGGCACCTCGGCGAGCAGGGTGTCGAGGACCGCGTCGGAGCCGCGCACCCAGCCGGGGAGGTGGTCGACCCAGGCGCCCCGGCTGAGCTGGTGCCGTCGGAGCTGGCCGGGCAGGGGCCCCAGGGTCGGCTCCGTGTCGGTCAGGTCGAGCATCGACGGCTGGTAGGCGGCCTGCGTCATGCAGCCACCCTAGCAGCACTTTCGTACACCCGTGCTAGGCCGCCGCTGCCGCGTTGTGCTTGGCCACCAGGTCCGGAAGGTCGTCCAGCGCGTCGATGCGGAACAGGCACTGCTCGGCCACGGCCGGCATGTCGAGGATGTGCCCCCACGGGCCGCGCCGGATCAGGCACGTCTTCATGCCGGCCTCGACGGCCGGGCGTACGTCGTTGTCGGGCCGGTCGCCGACGTACAGGATCGACGACGCGTCGCCACCGCCCGCCCGGACGACCCGGTCGAAGAAGGCCGGTGACGGTTTCGCCACGCCCCAACCGGTCGAGGTGCCGATCATGTCCACGGGAAGGTCGAGGGCGTGCAGGAGCGCCTCGGCGGAGGCGGGTTGGTTGCCGGCCAGGCCGACGAACAGGCCCTGCTCCTTGAGCGAGGTCAGGCAGCCGCGCGCGTCGGGGTAGAGATCCTCCTCGCCGAACCACTCGGGTTCGCCGGCGGCGGCGCGACGTTCCAGCTCGGCGGTGAGGTCGAAGTCGGGCCGGAAGGCCCGGAACGTCTCCTGGTAGTCCTGGCCACGGGCGATCACGGCACCGAGGACCGCCGAGAGCGTGTGCCGTGGAACGCCGAACCAGTCCGCCCAGCCCGCGAACTCGCGGGACTCGTCGAGAATCGTCCCGCCGACGTCGAAGAAGACCGCTCTGATCACGTGCGTCCCCCGTTCGCCTGGTCGACGGATCATAAGCGGGAGAACGCGCGTCGTCAGTCCGCGACGGCGGCCGGGCGTACAGCGTCGAACACCGCGTCCACGACCCGCGCCCGGCCCCGGCCGTCCACCGTGGACCAGGCCCGCGCGGCCAGCGCCGCGCGGCGCTGCGGCGAGCTGAGCAGCCCGTTGAGGGTCCGCGCCGCCGTCGCCCGGGCGGCCCGCCCGGGCACCCCGGCGCCCGTCAGCTGAGGAAGTTAGCCGAGGCCCGCGGGCAGAAAGAGCGGGACCACACGGGCGTAACAAAAGCGATGGGTGTAGGCCACGCAGACCAGCGCCGCGGGCGCCCCG
>NZ_JBFAPG010000768.1:0-1769 GCF_040675595.1 Micromonospora sp. NPDC049580 | reverse complement strand
GGCCTGGTCCCCCCCGGAAAATCCGGCGCGGGCCAGGCCGAGGAGCAGGGTCAGCGGTCGGGTGTACGGCGGGGACGCCAGACCACCAGCGCGGTGGACGTGCGGTTGGTCGGCACCAGATCCCGGCCCGGGAAACGGGCCAGTGACTCCAGCTCGGCCACCCGGCGGTACGCGGCGTCCAGCTCCGCCTCCAGCCGTGCGACCCGCTGCTGCGCCTGCTCCAGCAACCGCTCCAGCCCGATGATCCGCTTGACGCCGGCCAGGTTGATCCCGTCGTCCTGGCTGAGCCGCTGCACCTCGCGCAGCAGCACCACGTCCCGGACGCTGTATCGACGGCCACCTCCGGCAGCCCGGCCGGGCTGCACCAGCCCCAGCCGGTCGTACTGGCGCAGGGTCTGCGGGTGCATCCCCGCCATCCGTGCCGCCACCGAGATCATGAGCACCTTGGCCTCGTAGGCAGGGTCACCCGAACCGAGGAACTCGCCCGACATCCCGCTCACCTCCGCGTCCATCCCACCGGACTATCCGACCCGACGCACCCGGGCGTCGAGATGTTCCCGCGCCGCCGGCGGACTCTGCTCGGCGAACGCCTCCAGCGCCGCCCGCGCCTCGTCCGACAGACGGGCCGGCACCACCACATCCAGGGTGACCAGCAGGTCACCGGCCTGCCCGTCGCGACGGACCACACCCTTGCCCCGGGCCCGCAGCACCCGCCCGCTGGGCGTGCCGGGCGGAACCCGCAGCGTCACCGCGCCGTCGAGCGTGGGCACCCGCAGGTCCGTGCCGAGCACGGCCTCCGCGTAGGTCACCGGCACGGTCAACGTCAGGTCGTCTCCGGTACGCCCGAACAGCTCGTCCGGCCGGACCTTGACGTGCACGAACAGGTCGCCGGCCGGGCCACCACGCTCACCGGGCTCACCGCGCCCGGCCAGCCTGATGCGCTGGCCGTCGGCCACACCGGCCGGGAAGCGCACGTTCATCGTGCGGGTCTTGGTGACTCCGCCGCTGCCGTGGCACTCCGGGCACTTCTCCTCCACGACGGTGCCGACGCCCTGGCAGTTGCCGCAGGGCTCGGAGAAGCTGAACGACCCCTGGTTGCGGGTCGTGACCCCGGCGCCGTGACAGACCGGGCAGGTACGCGGTTGGGTGCCGGGCTTGGCGCCGTTGCCGTGGCAGGTGTCGCAGACGCCGGGGGCGCGCAACGTCAGCGGCAGGGTCACCCCGCGCACCGCGTCGCCGAAGTCCAGAGCTACCTCGGTCTCCACGTCCCGGCCGCGCGCGGGCCCACGTGGAGCCGCCTGCCCACCGGCCTGCCCACCCGAGAAGATCGAGCTGAACAGGTCCTGGAAGCCGGCCCCGCCGAAGCGGCGGTCACCGCCACCGGCGGCGCCACCGCCGAACAGGTCGGAGACGTCGAACGGCATCCCGCCCGGCTGGCCGCCCGCCCGGGCGTTGCGCCGGAACGCGCCCGAACTGAACAGCGAACGCATCTCGTCGTACTCCCGGCGACGGCCGGCGTCCGACAACACGTTGTACGCCTCGGACACGGCCTTGAACCGCTCCTCGGCCTTCGGGTCGCCCGGATTGTGGTCCGGGTGCGATTCCCGGGCCAGCTTGCGGTACGCCTTTTTGATGTCATCCGCGGAGGCGGCCTTGTCCACGCCGAGCACGGCGTAGAAGTCCTTCTCGAGCCAGTCCTTCGAACTCACCGGTCCACCGCCTCCTTCCGACCGTTGTGGCCCGGCCGTCCCGTCCACCGCTGTGCGGGG
>NZ_JBFAPG010000767.1:0-1772 GCF_040675595.1 Micromonospora sp. NPDC049580 | reverse complement strand
ATGCTGGACGGTCTACGACTGCCCGACGAGGAGGTCCGCTCCACCTGGCCTGGCGCAGGTCGGTCCACTCCACCGCGTGTGGTCGCCGGCCGGCGCGGCCCGCTTGCGGACCGCCTTGATCTCGAAGAGCGCGGTTCAGCACCGCGTGCCCCTCGCCTCGCTGTCGATCCCCCCGTCCCGACCGCGTGGTCCTGCCTGGATTCTTTGTCGGGTCTCAGGACGTGCGTGACAGACCAGTCTCGGGACGTGGGTGACACGTCCGGCTAGACGATCTCTTACGGCTCAGGCTACAAGTCCTGGCGAATGCCTTGGGAGGGGCTAGATTCCTACTGTTATGGAGCCGCTTGGTCAGGTGGTGCGCCGGTCGGCGTGGGGTGGATGCCGAACTTTTCGATCATGAACCGCCAGAACAGGGCGACTCCCTCCTGCGCTGGTCTTTGGATCCGGTCGTTTCGGCCGGTGTGAGTGATGTGCTCGATGGTGATCCAGCCGTTGGTCGAGCGGACCCTGACGACGTCGACGGGTGGTGGTGTGACGGGTTTCGGCGTGACGATGAGGTCGAACATTGAGGTCGTGCCGGCCAGCAGGGCTTCGGCTTCGAACGCGATGACGCTGTCGACGATGTCCAGCACTGGTTCGTAGGTGGCACTGTCGTTGAGGACGCCGTGTAGGCGTGCCGCGATCGTGGGCCATGGCTGTTCGCGGAACTCAGCAGACGACCCCAGGGTGCGCATCCTTTCAGCGTGTCAGACGACGGTAGGTTGTGGCTTCGTGGCTGGAGCCGTCGGTCGCGGAGGTTCGGGTTTGCGGACCTTGAACCGGGCGACCGGTTTGACGGTGGTGCGGGCGACCTCGGTGACGAGCTGGTCGCCGTCGTGGACGCGGAAGGTGGTGTCGGCGGCTTCGACGGTGAGGGTGCGGCCGGCGTGGGTGATGCCGACGTGGATGCGTTGGCCGGCGATGACCAGGGATCCTCGGCAGCTGACGCGGCGTTCGACCTGGAGCGGCTGGGACGCGGGCTGCGGTGGTGGTCCGGCGGGGCCGTGGCCCGGCGGACGACGGCGGCGATGACGCAGAACCGGGAGTGGTCGTCGACGCCGGTGACGACCTTCGCCTCACCACCGTCGGCCAGCTGGATGCCGCCGACGATGTCCATTTGCCAGAGCTCCATCGGCCGGCCGCGTTCCCATCGCCGTTAGTCCTCCCGCCGACGCCGGCGAGGCGTCGGATCGACCAGGCCGTGCCGGATCAGCACCCGATGCACGGTGATCCGCGAAGGGATCGGCCCGGGGCAGTCACGACGGCCAAGCTCAAAGAGCAGGCGACGGGCACCCCATCGCGGGTGGTTCCGGCGCAGCTCACAGATGAGCGCCTCCACCTCAGGAGCAGTCTGGCCAGGCGAGGAACGTGGCCGGCTGGACCGGTCCGCAAGCCCTTCCAGGCCCTCGTCCTGATACCAGGCCAGCCAACGATGCACCGCTTGGCGGGAGACCCCGAATCGTTCTGCGACGTCCGTGACCGTGGATCCGGCCAGCACGTCTTGGACGGCTCGATACCGCTGTTCCATCACGCTCATCTCCACCAACACTCGGCGGAGTGTCACCCAGGTCCTGATACCGATGTGTCACGCAGGTCCCGAGACCGGACACCTGCCTGGATTCTTGCCCGTGAGAACTTTCCATACGTCTTCAAGGCGGCCCTGCGGGCCGCTCGCCCGCCACCTTCGCCGGCCGTCCGCGCCTCGCCGCTTCGCTCCCGGCGCGAGATCGGAA
>NZ_JBFAPG010000766.1:0-1782 GCF_040675595.1 Micromonospora sp. NPDC049580 | reverse complement strand
CGTAAGCGCTTACGTAAGCGCTTACGTAGCGGGCACCGGCGTGCCGCGAAACGAGGTGAACGATGTCCAGAGCCCGAATCGTCGCCGTCTCGCTCCTGGTGGTCGGCGTGCTGACCGGCGTCGGCGGGCCGCCGGCCCAGGCGGACCGCAGCACCGCGCACGACGTCCACCCGGCTCTGCGAGCGCACCTCGTCGCCGCGTACGACTTCGACCACCCGGTGCCGGGCGACCCGGCCCTGGAGCGTGACCAGGGCCGTTCCGGCACCGAGATCGAGCTGATCAACGGCGGTGCGGCGATGCGGGTGCCCGACCACGCCTACCGGGGCAGCGGCAACGCGGTGCAGACCCGGCAGGTCGACCCGGCGACCACCGGCAACGACGACTGGAAGGCCGGAACGTGGTCGGCCAGCGGGGTGCGGACGCTGCGCGCCTTCAGCGCCACCGGCGGCACCACCATCATGGGCTGGTTCAAGCTGAACATGGACAGCCCGGCGCTCAACTCCACCAACGCCGACCCGAACGACCGGTACAACGCGATAGGGCTGGCCGGCCTGCTCACCGGCGACTCCGACGGCCACGGCGTCCGGGCCCTGCTGGAGCTGATCGACGTGGACGGCGAACTGCGCCTCGTCGCGCTCGGCCGCCGCCTCGACGGTGGCAACTCGCAGACCTTCGCCGCGAATCGGGACTGGCGGGACCTGCTGCCGGTGGGGGAGTGGGTGCACCTCGCCGCCACCTTCGACTTCGGCACCGGCGCGCTGGCCCTCTATCGCAACGGCGAACCGGTCGACGGCTTCTACACCCGCACCGACGACCCGTGGCTCGTGTCGGGGCCCGGCCCGCACGTGACCACCGCCTCCGACCCCCGGGGCATCAAGATCGGCGGGAGCTTCCCGCAGGACACGCTGGAGCGCAACCCCTGCGACTGCCGCATGGACGGCCTGCTGTTCCTCGACAGCGTGGTCTCCGCGCGCGACGTGCGCAGGCAGTACGACCGCATGGCCCGCTGACCACCCTCGGCACCGTCCCACCGAGAAGGAGACACGCGTGCGCATCCTCCACCGCCGCCCCGGCCGCGTCCGCCGGTCCGCGCTGACGGCCGGCCTCACCGCCCTCGTGGTGGCGCTGTCCACCCTGGTCGCGGGCCCCGCCCGAGCCGCCGACGCGGTCTACGACCCGATCCCGGAGATGCCGGCCCAGTCCCGCCTCGGGCTGGTCCTGAGCGAGTACGCCCGCTTCCCGCAGTCGTACCCGACCCCCGCGCCGACGGACCAACGGCTCATGCGGACCGCCCGGATCAACACCATCATGGAGCTGCCCGACGGCTCCGGCCGGCGCGCGGTGCCCGACCTGAACGGCAACCTCTACCTGGTCGAGAACGGCGTGCCGCACGTCTACCTCGACGTGGCGGCGACGTTCGCGCCCCGGTTCTTCTCCGGCCGAGGGCTCGGCCAGGGCTTCGGCTACGTCGCCTTCCACCCCGAGTTCGGCGTCAACGGCCGGTTCTACACCATCCACACCGAGCTGGCGTCGGCGGCGACCACGCCACCGGACTACGCCCAGGCCGGCACGATCTACCACGGCGTCATCACCGAGTGGACGGCCACCGACCCGGCCGCCGACACCTTCGCCGGCACCCGCCGGGAGGTGCTGCGCATCGGCTTCGGCGGGCAGGTGCACGGCATCCAGGAGATCAACTTCAACCCGACGGCCAAGCGCCACGACCGCGACTACGGCCTGCTGTACCTCGCCGTCGGCGACGGCGGCCTGGGCGTCCGCAAC
>NZ_JBFAPG010000765.1:0-1790 GCF_040675595.1 Micromonospora sp. NPDC049580 | reverse complement strand
CGATGGCGGCCGCCGACGGCGCGGCCGCCCGGCTGCGTACGGTCACCGGGGTCGCCGAGGTCGGCCCGCCGGTCACCGCGCGGGACGGGTCCGCGCTGCTGCTGCCGATCACCATGTCCGGTGACCCGGAGACCGCGTCGGACCGGGTGCAGCCGCTGCGCGACGTCACCGCCACCGTGCAGGGCGCGCACCCGCAGCTCCGTGTCGAGCAGGTCGGCGGGCCGTCGATCGGCCAGGCGCTCGACGACACCCTGGGCAAGGACTTCGAGCGCGCCGAGCTGCTGAGTCTGCCGGTCACCCTGGCCATCCTGATCATCGCGTTCGGCGCGTTGATCGCGGCCAGCGTGCCGGTGCTGCTGGCGCTCTCCTCGGTCGCCGCCGCGATGGGCCTGTCCACCCTCGCCTCGCACCTCGTGCCGGCCACGGACACCACGTCACCGGTGATCCTGCTGATCGGCATGGCGGTGGGGGTCGACTACTCGCTGTTCTACATCCGCCGGGAGCGGGAGGAACGGGCCAAGGGCCGCTCCGGCCTGGACGCGGTGGAGATCGCCGCGGAGACCTCCGGGCACGCCGTGGTGGTCTCCGGCTTCGCCGTGATCATCGCGATGGCCGGACTGTTCCTCGCCGGCGACGTGGTCTTCTCGTCCCTGGCCGTCGGCTCGATCCTGGTGGTCGCCGTCGCGGTGACCGGCTCGCTGACCGTGCTGCCGGCCCTGCTGGCCAGGCTGGGCCGCTGGGTCGACCGGCCCCGGGTGCCGCTGCTCTGGCGGCTGACCGCGCCGCGCACCGGCCGGCACGGCGAGCCGCGTACGCCCCGGCTCTGGCCGGCGGTGCTCCGGCCCGCGCTGCGCGCCCCGGTGGCGACCCTCGTCATCTCGGTCGGCCTGCTGCTCGCGCTGGCCGCGCCGGCGCTCGGCATGAAGCTGAAGTTCCCCGGAATGGAGGACCTGCCGCGCACCACGCCCGCCATGCAGGCGTACGACCGGCTGACCGCGGCTTTCCCGAGCACCGGCACCAGCCACGTGGTGGCCGTCCGGGCGCCGGCCGAGCAGGCCGACCGGGTCAACGCGGCGCTCACCGACCTCGCCGTCCGCGCCGGCGATGACCCGTTGTTCGCCCCCACCGAGGCGGATGGCCCGAAGATCAAGGTGTCGGCCGACCGGCGGGTGTCGGTGCTGGACGTCGCCACCCCGTACGCCAGCCGGGACGACCGGTCGGTGCGGTCGCTGGAGAAGCTGCGTGCGGACCTGGTCCCGGCCGAGCTGCGCGGTATCCCCGGCATCGAGTACGCGGTCGGCGGCAGCGTGGCCGACAGCGTGGACTACGCCCAGCACGTCCGGGACAAGCTGCCGCTGGTGATGGGCTTCGTGCTGGTGCTCACCTTCCTGGTCATGGTGCTGACGTTCCGGTCGGTGGTGGTGGCGGCCAGCTCGATCGTGCTGAACCTGCTCTCCGTCGGCGCCGCGTACGGGCTGCTCGTGCTGGTCTTCCAGGGCGACTGGGCCGAGGGGCTGCTCGGCTTCACCTCGATGGGCGCGATCGTCTCCTGGCTGCCGCTGTTCCTGTTCGTGGTGCTCTTCGGGCTCTCGATGGACTACCACGTCTTCGTGGTGAGCCGGATTCGCGAGGGGGTCCGGGCCGGCATGTCCAACCGCGACGCCGTGTCATACGGCATCACGTCGTCGGCCGGGGTGGTGACCAGCGCGGCGATCGTCATGGTCGGGGTGTTCTCGATCTTCGCCACGCTGAGCACGATCGACATGAAGCAGCTCGGCATCGGCCTGGCG
>NZ_JBFAPG010000764.1:0-1793 GCF_040675595.1 Micromonospora sp. NPDC049580 | reverse complement strand
GCCGTCACCGCCGCCGTACGCGGCGGCGACGCGGGCGGTGGTGGCGCGGGCGAGCTGGTGAAGGCCGGCAGCCTGGCCGAGGTGCAGGAGATCCCGCTCAGCTTCCTGCAGGGCATCCTGCTCGACCTGCGCCGGGCCGGTCTGCTGCACAGCCATCGGGGCGCCGAGGGCGGATACGCGCTGACCCGGCCACCTGAGGAGATCACCGTCGGGGATGTGCTGCGCGCGGTCGGCGGCTCGCTGACCACCGTACGCGGAATGCCGGCCGAACGCGCCGGCTACCACGGGGTGGCTGCCGGGCTCACCGACGTCTGGCTGGCGGTGCACGGGGCGATCGCCACCGTCGTCGACAGCACCAGCCTCGCCGACCTGCTGAGCCGCACCCCGACCGACCGGGCGTTCACGACGTCCTGACCACCGGGGCGGCGTGGTCGGGTCGGTGCCCCGCCGACCCGACCACACCTCGTACCGATCCTGACCGGGCCTGCCCCTCCGCCGGCACCGGTCGGCCGGTCGCTGCTCAGCCCCGGTGCTCGACCGTCGGGCCGGGGCCCGGATCGCCGGGACTGCGCAGCTCCACCAGACCGGCGGGAGCATTGTCCGCCGGGGTGGCATGCCAGGGCGCGAAGGCCGCGACCATAGCGAGCAGCAACCCGGCGAGCCCGACCGCGGCCACCAGGATCAGTTCGCGCAGCGCCCCCGAGCCGGCTTCGCCCGCCATGGTCACCCCTCCCGCGCCGGGCCCCCCGCCCGGCTCCCCCCGATGGCCAGCTTCGACCACACCGGGCCGGGACACAGTCGGCCAGCCGACCAAGCCGCGGCTGATATTCGACTCGGGCCAGCGGCCGGGCGGTGCGGGTCATCGACCGCCACGACGGTCGAGGAGGCCGATCCGGGGCGCGACC
This sequence comes from Micromonospora sp. NPDC049580, assembly GCF_040675595.1. NCBI lineage: Bacteria > Bacillati > Actinomycetota > Actinomycetes > Micromonosporales > Micromonosporaceae > Micromonospora > Micromonospora sp. NPDC049580. Next base: position 888 of record NZ_JBFAPG010000764.1, on the reverse strand, counting down.
CGGACCACCCCGCACACAAACCGACCCGCCCAGCCGAAGCGGGACGGGTCGGTGACGTGCGTGGAGGATCAGACGGTACGCGGGCGGCGCGGACGACGGGACCGGCCCGACGCGCGGTGCGCCGGGCGGGCGCCGCCGTCCGTGGCCGAGCCACCGGCTACGCGTCCCCGGCTGACAGCCACCGGCGGCGCGACGATGGTCACCGGCACACCGGACGGCTCACGGGCACCGGTCACCCGGGCCAACGAACCGTCGCCCGGGCGCACCTGGACCGACTCCGGCCGGATGCCGGCGGTGGCCATCAGCCGGGACACGTCCCGGCGCTGCTCGGGCAGGACCAGGGTGACCACGCTGCCGGACTCGCCGGCGCGGGCCGTCCGACCACCGCGGTGCAGGTAGTCCTTCGCCTCGGCCGGCGGGTCCACGTTGACGACCATGTCGAGGCCGTCGACGTGGATGCCCCGGGCCGCCACGTCCGTGGCGACCAGGGCGGTCACCTGGCCGTTGCGGAACTGCTCCAGGATGCGGGTGCGCTGCGGCTGGGACTTGCCACCGTGCAGCGCGGCGGCGCGTACACCCTTGGAGAGCAACTGGCGCGCGAGCCGGTCGGCGCGGTGCTTGGTGCCCATGAAGAGGATGGTGCGACCGTCACGGGCGGCGATCCGGGTCAACGCGTCGGGCTTGTCGACCGCGTCGACGTGCAGCACGTGGTGGGTCATCGCGGTGACCGTGGCAGTGCCCGGGTCGACCGAGTGGGTCACCGGGCTGCTGAGGAAGCGGCGGACCAGCCGGTCCACGCCGCCGTCCAGGGTGGCGGAGAAGAGCATCCGCTGACCCTGCGGGGCGACCTGCTCCAGGAGCTTGGTCACCTGCGGCAGGAAGCCCATG
>NZ_JBFAPG010000763.1:0-1796 GCF_040675595.1 Micromonospora sp. NPDC049580 | reverse complement strand
TGGTGGTGTTGTTTGCCGCGGAGGGCCGGGCGCTGGGCGGGTGCGGGAGCGACGCCCCCACGGGCCCGTTCGGCCGTGGAGTCGGTCAGCCCAGGACCTCGGCCAGCGGGAGCACGGGCATGCCGTGCGCCTCGGCGACCGGACCGTAGGTGACCTGGCCGTCGTGGGTGTTCAGACCCAGGGCGAGTGCCGGGTCGCGACGCAGCGCCTCGCGCCAGCCGTGGTTGGCCAACTCCAGGGCGTACGGCAGGGTGACGTTGGTCAGCGCGTAGGTGCTGGTGTTCGGCACCGCGCCGGGCATGTTCGCCACGCAGTAGAAGATCGACTCGTGCACCTTGTAGACCGGGTCGGCGTGCGTGGTGGGGCGCGAGTCCTCGAAGCAGCCGCCCTGGTCGATGGCGATGTCGACGAGCACGCTGCCGGGCTTCATCCGGGAGACCAGCTCGTTGGAGATCAGCGTCGGGGCCTTCGCGCCGGGCACCAGCACCGCGCCGATGACCAGGTCGGCGTCGAGCACGGCCCGCTCGATCTCGTACGCGTTCGAGGCGACGGTCTGCAGGTGACCCCGGTAGATGGCGTCGGCCTGGCGCAGCCGGGCGACGTTCTTGTCCAGCAGCAGCACCTCGGACTGCAGGCCCAGGGCGATGGCGGCGGCGTTCATGCCGGAGACGCCGGCGCCGATGACGACGGTCTTCGCCGCGTACACGCCGGAGACGCCGCCGGGCAGCACGCCGCGCCCACCGCCGGTGCGCATCATGTAGAACGCGCCGACCTGCGGGGCGAGCCGGCCGGCCACCTCGGACATCGGGGCGAGCAACGGCAACGACCGGTCGGGCAGCTCGACGGTCTCGTACGCGATGCCGGTGACCTTGCGGTCGACCAGCGCGTCAGTGCACGACTTGGAGGCGGCCAGGTGCAGGTAGGTGAAGAGCACCTGCCCCTCGCGCATCCGGTGGTGCTCCTCGGCGATCGGCTCCTTGACCTTGAGCACCAGCTCGGCGGTGTCCCACACCTCGTCGGCGGTGGCCAGGATCTTGGCGCCCGCCGCGGCGAACTCCTCATCGGTGATGCTGGAGCCGACTCCGGCGCCGGACTCGACGAAGACCTGGTGGCCGCTGCGGGTGAACTCGTTGACGCCCGCTGGCGTGATCGCCACGCGGTACTCGTGGTTCTTGACCTCGCGTGGGATTCCGACCTTCACGATGCAGACACCTCTCTTCGGGGCTGCTTCCCCCCGACTGCTCGGTGCCGCGACGGCCCCATTGCCGCCACGGTCCACCGGTCCCGCCGGCGGCAGTCTAGGCGCGTCCGGCCCCGCCGGGAGCCGGCACAGTGGCATCCGGTGCCCGGGTGACCTGACGGAGTGTCAGGGCGCCGAACGGGCCGGCATTGGGACGTCACCTCAGCCGTCAGGACAGTGTTCGCCCATTATCGTCCCATCTGCCGTGTGGCGGTGCGGACAGCCGGCGAGTGGATCACTAGTGTGTCCGCCCATGACCACTCCTCCATACCAGCCCGGGTACGCCCCGGGTTACTCCGACAAGAGCAAGGTCGTCGCGGGCATCCTCGGCATCCTGCTCGGCACCTTCGGGGCCGGTCGGTTCTACACCGGACACACCAAGATCGCTGTTCTCCAGCTCGTCGTGAGCCTGGTGACGTGCGGCGTCGGCGCGCTCTGGGGCGTCATCGACGGCATCCTGATCCTGGTCAACGGCGGCACGGACGCGCAGGGTCGCCCGCTGCGGGACTGACCGGCCACACCGCGACACGAGAAGGGGCCCCGCGGTCAGCCGCGG
>NZ_JBFAPG010000762.1:0-1800 GCF_040675595.1 Micromonospora sp. NPDC049580 | reverse complement strand
CGCAAAAGCGGTGCGTGGGTTGAAGCAGAGCGCAAAGAGACTCGACCAGCTGCCCACCCCGCCGGCGACACCACGCCGTCAGCCGAGTGGGGCGGGTTGGCGCGTCAGCTCAGGAAGAGCGTGATCGGGAGGGCGACCAGGGTGGTGGCCACCGCGAGGGCCGTGGCACCGAGGGCCAGAGGCGGCCGGTCGGCAACCAGTAGGCGCTGTACGCGTACGTCCAGGTCGCGGTCGCCCAGGCCCAGGGCGCCGGCCGGGGTGACCCGGTGCCCGGCGGCGGCGAAACGACGAAGCGCGCCCGCCAGCGGCGCCTCGGCGTGCAGTTCGCGTGCCTTGTCGTCGGCGCGCATCTCGACCAGCAGGGCGACCCGCTCGTGCGCGTCGCGGACCCAGCCGAACCACGGCAGCGCCCGGCAGAGCGCGGTGAATGGCAGCAGCACCAGATCGTGTCGCTCATGGGCGTGCGCGCGCTCGTGGGAGAGCACGGCGGCCAGCTCGGCGCGGTCCAGCAGGCTCAGCGTGCCCGCGCTGACCACCACCTGCGGCTTCACCCCGGGCAGGCAGTACGCGGCGGCGCTCGGATGGTCCAGGACGAGCGCCCCGGGCGCGGCCGGGTCGTCCCGGGCCACCAGGGTGAGCAGGTCCCGGTGTCGGCGCTGGGCGCGGATGGTCCCGTGGATGCTGCGGACGGTCGTGGTGACGAGCACCGCTCCGATGCCGAAGCCCACCCCGACGCCGGCGAGGTGGAACGCGGTCACGCCGATCGGCAGGCTGCCGTGGGCGAGGTCGGTGGTCAGGGCGAGCAGTGCGCTGCCGGTCGGCAGGTCGTATGCGGTCAGCCCGAGGGCCATCGGCAGGCCCATCGCGGAGAGGCCCAACGCCAGCCCGACGGCCTGCCAGCAGACGATCGCCACCCGCGGGCTGCGCCAGGTCCAGGTGGAGCGGGCCAGCACCTGCGCGGTCAGATAGCAGGCGAGCATGGTGGCGGCGAAGTGCACGGCGTAGGCCATGGCGCGCGCCCTACCGCTCCGCTGCCTCGCCGGCCGGCCGCCGGCCCGCCGGCGGATTAACCCGGTCGGTCAGGGCGTCGGCCCCGCCCGTGGCGCCGTCGGCGGAACTCGGCCCGGCCAGCCCGGCCTCGCTGCCCAGGGCGGCCCGCAGCACCTCGGCCTCGGTGCCGGTCACCGAGCGGGCGAAGCGCACCAGCGCGGCGTCGCGGCTGCCGCCCAGGTCGAGGGCGTCGAGCATGAGCTGGGCGATGTGCGCCTCACGACTGGCCGCCGGCCGGTACCGCCAGGCGCGGCCCTCCCGTTCCCGCTGCACCATGCCCTTGCCGGCGAGCCGGTCGAGAACGGTCATCACCGTCGTGTACGCCAGTTCGCGGCCGTCGAGCGCGTCGGCCACCTCGCGCACGGTCACACCGTCCGACGTGCCCGGGACCACGTCCCACAGCACGTCCATCACCGCACGCTCAAGATCGCCCAACCGAGTCACCCCCCAATCCTACCCCCGGTAGTAGACCCCCCACCCACCCGACCAGCCCGATCACGAGTCACCCGGCCCGGAAGACCGATCCCTCGCGAACCCATGATCAAGACGGCCCCGGAACCGGGCAGCCTGGCGCAAGATCCGCACAAGAACAGGGATGTTGCTGCCTCCATCGCCCCGGAGGCAGCAACATCCCGGAAGTTGCGCAGATCCCGGCCGCCCCGCCGGCCCCGCCCGATCGCGCCGATCGCCCCGCCGGCCCCGCCCGATCGCGCCGATCGCCCCGCCGGCCCCGCCCGATCGCGCCGATCG
>NZ_JBFAPG010000761.1:0-1811 GCF_040675595.1 Micromonospora sp. NPDC049580 | reverse complement strand
ATCGGGGTGGTCTACGACCCGTCCTTCGAGTCCTGGGGCAACTACGTGCCGACCCGGCTGGGCGAACGCTACGTCTCCATCTCACCGGGCACGGCGGGGACCGCCAGCGGGTGCAGGGCAGTCGTCTCGTCGCACCAGATGAAGGCGTCGTAGCGTTCGCCCAGCCGGGTCGGCACGTAGTTGCCCCAGGACTCGAAGGACGGGTCGTAGACCACCCCGATCGCCCGGTGATCCACGGGTTCGGTGACCCAGCCCGGCTGGTCGTCGCCGCCGAAGACGAGCACCGCCCGCTCCGGCATCAGCTCGTGCAACCGCCGCTCCACCGAACCCTCCCGCGCCGGCGGCACCACCATCGCCTCGGCGGGCGAACCCCACCGGGGAGCGGCGATCACCGTGCCCCGGTAGGTGCCGAACCCGACCAACGCCACCGCGTCGTCGCCGTGCCGCTCGCGGGCCAACTGACCAATGTTGACCATGCCGTCCGCGGCCATGTCGGTGGCCCGCGCGTCGCCCACGTGCGTGTTGTGCGCCCAGACGATCCCGCGGGCGTCCGGGCCGTAGCGTTGCAGCAGCCGGTCCAGGGTGTCCTGCATGTGGGTGTCACGGATGTTCCACGAGTCCGGGCCGCCGGCCACCATCGCCCGGTAGTAACGCTCCGCGCCGGCCACCACCTCCGCGTTCTGCCAGGCCGAGAAGCGGTCCGGGCCGTCCGACATGGCCTGTTCCCGGGTACGCGCCAGCAGCCGGACGACCTCCTCCTCGCAGCGGGCCGAGACGAAGCGGCTGGCCGCGCCGTACTCCTCGACCCGCTTGCCGTACGGCTCGAAGCACCGGTACGCGTCCTGCGCCGCCTCCAACGAGGTCGGGTCCTCCTCCCCCAGGTAGTCGAAGATCGCCTGCATCGACTCCCAGAGGCTGTAGACGTCGAGCCCGTGGAAGCCCGCCCGCCCGTCCTCCGGCCGCTCCAGGTTCCACGCTCGCAGCCAGCGGCAGAAGCGCGCCACCTCGGCGTTCGCCCACATCCAGGTCGGCCACCGCTCGAAGCCCTCCAGCGCCAACTGTGGATCGTGGGCCCCGCCCGGCGCGGCGGTGACCGAGCGGTGCACCCGGTCGCAGTCCGGCCAGTCGCCCTCCACGGCCACGAACGAGAAGCCGCACTCCGCGATCAGCCGACGGGTGAGCTGCTCGCGCAGCCGGTAGTAGTCGTAGCTGCCGTGGGTGGACTCGCCGATCATCACCACCCGGGCGTCCCGGACGCGCTCCAGCAATGGGTCGAAGTCGCTCGGCGCGCCGAGCCGCTGAACCAGCATGGCAGCGGCTACCCGGCGGTCGCGCCGGCAAACCGTCGGCGCGTCGCCCCACCGACACGCCGTGAGCGTGTACGGGAGCGGCGAGCGGGTAGCCGACCGGCATGACCGTCACCGGCGTGCAGTTGCAGGAGTACCTGGCCGGGCTCGACTACCCGGTCTCCCGCGAGGACCTCGTCCGCTGGGGGCAGGAGAACGGGGCCAGCACGGCCATGTTGCAGATGTTGCAGGCGTTGCCGGCCGAACAGTTCGAGTCGCCGGCCGAGCTGAGCGAGGCGCTGACCACCCTCGCCTGACCGGCCGGTCACCGCGCGTGCAGCAGCCGGAACAGCACCAGCCACTGCTCCGGCCAGACGTACCCCACGGGGGTGTCCGACGCGATCCGCGTCGCGCGCAGGGCGGCCGCGACCCGGGCCGGCGGGTGGTGCCGGCGCAGGGTCGCGGCGAGCGAGCCGCCGACGCCCTCGAAACCCCACCCCACGAGCCTTCGGTACGCCGGCAGAG
>NZ_JBFAPG010000760.1:0-1813 GCF_040675595.1 Micromonospora sp. NPDC049580 | reverse complement strand
ACCACCGCCGGGAAGTCTTTCTGCGATTTTCTTCGGTACGCGGTAGGGAACGGGGTCTCGGCTCCGACCCTCCGGTGAGCCGCGCCCCGACCGGGGAGCGGCCAGCCAAGCGAGGAGCATCGCCGTGAAGTACATGCTGCTGATCTGGAACCGGCCCGGCTTCACCGAGGAGCTGACCGAAGCGGACCGTAATGCCCTGTTCGGCGAGGTGGACGAGATCATGAAGGAGCTGACCGAGAGCGGCGAGCTGGTCGACGGCCAGGCGCTGGCCAACCCGTCGCAGACGCAGACGGTCCGGCTCGCCGGCGGTCGCCCGGAGATCGTCGACGGGCCGTTCATGGAGAGCAAGGAGCAGTTCGCGGGCTACCTGACCGTCGACTGCGACAGCCCGCAGCGGGCCGCCGAGATCGCCGCGCGGTGGCCGGACGTGCGCTTCGGCGGGGCGATGGAGGTCCGCCCGATCATGGAGCAGGCCGGGACGGAGATGTGACCGACGACCGGACGGTCGAGGATCTGCTGCGCACGCTCGCGCCGCAGGTCCTCGGCCTGCTGGTCCGCCGACACGGCCAGTTCGACAGGTGCGAGGACGCGGTCCAGGAGGCGTTGCTCGCCGCCGCGACGCAGTGGCCCGCGCAGGGCGTACCGGACAATCCGCGCGCGTGGTTGCTCACCGTGGCCACCCGCCGGCTCACCGACGAGTGGCGCAGCGAGAGCGCCCGCCGGGACCGCGAGGTGGCGGTGGCGCTGCGCGAGCCGGCGTACGCCCAGGTGGCGCCGGCGGCCGACGCAGAGCCGGCGGTGGCGGACGCGGACGACACCCTCACCCTGCTCTTCCTCTGCTGCCATCCGGCGCTGGCGCCCTCGGCGCAGGTGGCGCTGACCCTGCGGGCGGTCGGCGGGCTCAGCACCGCCCAGATCGCCCGGGCGCACCTGCTGCCCGAGGCGACGATGAGCCAGCGGATCCGGCGGGCCAAGCAGCGAATCGAGGCCGCCGGGGCCCGGTTCCTGATGCCCGGGCCGGGTGAGCGCGGCGAGCGGCTGCGGACCGTGCTCCGGGTGCTCTACCTGATCTTCAACGAGGGGTACACCGCGTCCAGCGGACCGGATCTGCGACGGGCCGAACTGACCGGCGAGGCGATCCGACTGGCCCGCGTCCTGCACGGGCTGCTGCCCGACGACGGTGAGGTGACCGGGCTGCTGGCGCTGATGCTGCTCACCGACGCGCACCGGGCGGCCCGGGTCGGCGAGGACGGCGAGTTGGTGCCGCTGACCGAGCAGGACCGCGCCCGGTGGGACGCCGGTGCCATCGCGGAGGGAGTCGCCCTGGTCACCGAGGCGCTGACCTGGTCGCCGCCCGGCCCGTACCAGCTCCAGGCGGCGATCGCGGCGGTGCACGCCGAGGCGCCGACGGCCGCGGAGACGGACTGGCCGCAGATCGTGGCGCTCTACCGGCTGCTGGCCCGGATCGCTCCGAACCCGATGGTCACGCTCAACCAGGCGGTGGCCGTGGCCATGGTGGACGGGCCGCGGGCGGGGCTCGCCCTGCTCACCCCGCTTCACGCCGACGAGCGGATGGCCGGGCACCACCGGCTCGCCGCGGTCCGGGCGCACCTGCTGGAGCTGGCCGGGGAGCCGGGCGCGGCACGGGAGGCGTACCTGGCGGCCGCGCGCGGCACGACGAGCCTGCCCGAGCAGCGCTACCTGGAGCTGAGAGCCGCCCGGCTGGCGGGCCGGCCGTCACGCACCTGACGTACCGCGTGTCGCGCTGACCACGGCACGGCACGGCCCGGTCGCCGCGCGGCGCTGTCGCGCG
>NZ_JBFAPG010000759.1:0-1855 GCF_040675595.1 Micromonospora sp. NPDC049580 | reverse complement strand
ACCCCCTCCCTCCGCCCGCGGCGCCCCCCCCGGCGGCCCCCCCGGCGCCCCCCGCGCTCCCCCCCGGCCGGGGCCGCCGGGGGGGGGGGCCCCGGTCCCCGGGGGGCCCCCCCACCGCGGCTCAGCCGAGCTGCTGCGCCTGGATCGCGCGGATCTTCGCCGGCCGGGTGGCGGAGAGGTTCGAGATCAGGTACGCCCGCACACTGCCGTCCGGGGAGACCGCCCACAGATCAACCACGCCGTCGGCGTTCAGGTCGGCGGCGACGAGGCTGCTGATCGCGGCACCGGTGTTCCAGCCCGAGGCGAGCCGGTACTGGGTGTAGGCGAGCGTGCCGGTCCCGTCGCCGTTGTCGGCCATCGTGACGCCGTGCCACAGGTACAGGTCGCCGGTCGTGGCGTTGCGCAGCACCAGGGCCACGCCCGAAGCCAACTCGGTGCTGGCCAGGGTCCAGTTCTGCCAGTCACTGCCGCCGGTCGGGGTGGCGGTGTTCAACGCCACCCTGAAGTAGAGGCCCGCCGCCCAGACGCTCGGGTAGTAGGCCAGTCGGTAGCCGTTCGTCGTGTCGCCGACGATCCCGAGCAGGTCGGGGATGTCGTCGCCGACGCCGTCCGCCACGTACCCGTTGACGAGCTGGATCGGGGCGTTGCCGTAGTCGTCGGCCAGGAATTCGCGCGCGAGACTGACCGAGGCGTTGTAGGGCTTGGCCATCGTTCCGTCGCCGACACCCTTGATGATGACGCCGCCACCGGCGTTGTCGCCACCCGGGTAGTAGGCCAGGAAGTCCTGGTTCGCGGTGCCCCAGAACCTGCCGGTGATCATTTGGGCGCCGTCGAAGTCGGCCGGCGATTCGTTGCCGGTGACGCCGTTGCCGTAGATGCCGATGTTCACCGCCGGGACCTTCACCCGGCCGGTGCCGACGCCGGTGGTCGCGTTGATCCGGCCCCGCGCCGCCCAGACGCCGGAGTCGAGGCCCGTCGTGGTGCCGCCGGCGGTCACCAGGTCCGGTACGCCGTCACCGTTGAGGTCCTTGTCGACCGGGCCGGTGATGGCGGTGGTCGGCGTGTTGACCGGTGCGGCCTCAGCCGGCAGGGCCGGGACGACGGCGAGCGCCAGGGCGGCAGGCACTGTCCAGGCGAGCAGCCGGCGACGGGCGGAGAGGTGCTTCATGGATTCCCCGTTCAGGTCAATGGATCTTGCTCGGCTCACCGTAGTCGATCCACGCCAGTCCGACGTTCCCCCGAACGCCCCGCCGGGTTCGTCATTACGGCAACTTTGGGGCGAGTCGGCCCTAGCCTGGGCTGGTGAGCACCATCGTCGTGTTTGGCGCGGGCGGCACCGCCGGGTCGCGGGTCACCGCCGAGGCGGCCGACCGTGGGCACCGGGTGATCGCAGCGGTCCGCCGCCCGGAGGCCACCTCGTACCTGCCGGCCGGGGTGCGGACGGTCACCGGCGACGCCACCAGCGAGCGCAGTGTCCGGGACCTGGCGCCGGAGGCGGACGCGCTGGTGGTGGCGATCGGCGGCGGCGAGCGCGGGCTGTGGCGCAGCGCCGCCGAGAACCTGGTGACCACCCTGCGGTCGATGCCGGCCGCACCGCGGATCATCCACCTGGGCGGCGGGTCCACCCTGCTCACGCCACGTGGCACCCGCATCCTCGACGAGCCGGACTTCCCGGAGCAGTATCGGGACGCGGCGCTGGGCCAGGCCGACGCCCTGGACTACTACCGCACCTCTGCCGACGGGGTGAGCTGGACCTACGTCTCACCGCCGCCGCTGGAGTTCCACCCCGGCGAGCGCACCGGGCATTACCGCACCAGCACCGACCGGCCCTGGTCGTCGGTGACCGGCTGGTCGG
>NZ_JBFAPG010000758.1:0-1859 GCF_040675595.1 Micromonospora sp. NPDC049580 | reverse complement strand
GACAGCGCCTCGCCGGGCGGGCACGAGGAGCTGACCGGCGAGGCGTCGCTGCTCGCCGCCCTCAACGCCGGCCGGACCGGCCGGATGCGCGACATCGTGGAGACCATCCAGGCCGAGCAGGACGGGATCATCCGCGCCGATCTGCCCGGCGTCATGGTGGTCCAGGGCGGCCCCGGCACCGGCAAGACGGCGGTCGCGCTGCACCGGGCGGCGTACCTGCTCTACACACACCGGCGGGAGCTGTCCAGCCGGGGTGTGCTGCTGGTCGGCCCGAACGCGACGTTCCTGCGCTACATCTCCCAGGTGTTGCCCACTCTGGCCGAGACGGGCGTGCTGCTGCGTACCCAGGGTGATCTGTTTCCCGGGGTGAGCGCCCAGCGCGTCGAGCCGGCCGAGACCGCGGCGCTCAAGGGCCGGGCGGTGCTCGCCGAGGTGCTGGCGCTGGCCGTCCGAAACCGGCAGTGGGTGCCGGACGAGCCGCTGGAGATCGAGGTGGAGCGGGAGGTGCTGACCCTCGACCCGGAGACGGTGCGCGCCGCCCGGGACCGGGTGCGCCGCACCGACCGGCCGCACAACCTGGCACGGGCGCTGTTCGACGTGGAGATCGTGCACGCGCTCGCCGACCAGGTGGCGGAGCGGATCGGCGCCGACCCGCTGGGCGGGGACAACCTGCTCGACGAGGCCGACCGCGCCGAGATCCGTCGCGAGCTGCGCGAGGAGACGGAGATCCAGGCCGCCCTCGACCGGCTGTGGCCGGTGCTCACCCCGCAGCGCCTGCTCGCCGACTTGTACGCGGACCCGGACCGGATCGCCGCCGCCGCACCGATGCTCACCGAGGACGAGCGGGCCCGGCTGCATCGCGAGCCGGGCGGGTGGACGCCCGCCGACGTGCCGCTGCTGGACGAGGCCGCCGAGCTGCTCGGTGAGGACGAGCGGGCCGCCGCCGCCCGCCGGGACCGCATCCGGATGATGGAACGGGAGTACGCCGAGGGCGTCCTGGAGATCGCTCGGGGTTCCCGCTCGATCGACGTCGAGGACGAGGCCGAGGGCGGTGAGATCCTCGGCGTGACCGACCTCATCGACGCCGACCGGCTGCTGGAGCGGCAGGAGGAGGCCGACCGGCTGACCACCGCGCAGCGCGCCGCCGCCGACCGGACCTGGGCGTTCGGGCACGTGATCGTGGACGAGGCGCAGGAGTTGTCGCCAATGGCGTGGCGGCTGCTGATGCGCCGCTGCCCGAGCCGGTCGATGACGATCGTCGGGGACGTGGCACAGACCGGCGCGCTCGCCGGGACGCCGTCCTGGGCCGATGCCCTCGCCCCCTACGTGGCGCAGCGCTGGCGGCTGACCGAGCTGACGGTCAGCTACCGCACGCCGGCCGAGATCATGGCGGTCGCCGCCGACGTACTGGCCGAGATCGACCCGGCGCTGCGACCGCCGCGCTCGGTGCGCGAGAGCGGCCTTCCACCGTGGGACCGGGCGGTGCCCGACGAGCAACTGCCCGCAGAGCTGGTGTCGGCGGCGACGCGCGAGGCCGCCGGGCTGACCGAGGGCCGGCTCGGCGTCATCGTGCCGGCCAGCCGGGTGGACGCGCTCGGCGCGGCGTTGACCGCCGCGCTGCCGGAGGCCACGGTGGGCGAGCACCCGGAGTTGGAGAGCCGGGTGGTCGTGCTGACGGTCGCGCAGGCCAAGGGCCTGGAGTTCGACTCGGTGCTGGTGGTCGACCCGGACCGGATGGTGGCGGAGTCGCCGCGCGGGCGCAGCGACCTGTACGTCGCGCTCACCCGGGCCACCCAGCGCCTGGGCGTCCTGCGCCCCTGCCGCTGACCGACCGCCGCGCCCCCGCCGACCGGCCGGTC
>NZ_JBFAPG010000757.1:0-1865 GCF_040675595.1 Micromonospora sp. NPDC049580 | reverse complement strand
GGATCGCGCTGGACCGGGTCGGCCCCGGCGCGGTGTGGGTGGTCGGTTGCGCGCCCACCGCGCTCGTCGAACTGCTCACCCTCAACGCCGCGCCCGCGCTGGTCGTCGGCCTGCCGGTCGGCTTCGTGGGCGCCGCCGAGTCGAAGGCGGCGCTGCGGGCCAGCGGCCTGCCCGGGGTGTCCAACGTGGGCGAGAAGGGTGGCTCGGCGGTCGCCGCCGCCGCCCTCAACGCCCTGCTCTACACCGAGGAGAAGTCATGACCGGTCTGGTCATCGTCGGGCACGGCACGCGCAGCGCTGCCGGGGTCGACCAGTTCGCCGCGCTCGTCGAGCGGGTCCGCCGTCGCGGTGACGTCGCGGACGTCGAGGGCGGCTTCATCGAGCTGTCCCGCCCGCCGCTGACCGACGCGGTCGGCGCGCTCGTCGCACGCGGGCACCGGGCCCTCGTCGCGTTGCCGCTGGTGCTCACCGGCGCCGGGCACGGCAAGGGCGACATCCCCGCCGCCATGGGCCGCGAGCAGGAGCGGCACCCCGGGCTGACGTACCGCTACGGACGTCCGCTCGGCCCCCACCCGCTGCTGCACACGGCCCTCGAAGAGCGCATCGACGCCGCGTTGGCGGGTGCCGACCGGGCCGGCACGTGGGTGGCGTTGATCGGGCGGGGGTCCACCGACCCGGACGCCAACGCCGAGGTCGCCAAGGTCGCCCGGCTGCTCTGGGAGGGACGCGGCTACGCGGGCGTCGAGGCGGGCTTCATCTCCCTGGCGCAGCCGTCGGTGCCGGAGGTGCTGGACCGGTTGCGCCGGCTCGGCGCGCGGCGGATCGTCGTGGCGCCGTACTTCCTGTTCGCCGGGGTGCTGCCCGACCGGATCGTCGCCCAGTCGGCGGAGTTCGCCGCCGCGCACCCCGACCTGGACGTCCGGGTCGCCGAGGTGATCGGCGACTGTGACGCCCTCGCGGATCTGGTGCTCGAACGCCACGCCGAGGCGCTGGGCGGGGACATTCGGATGAACTGCGACACCTGCGTGTACCGGGTGTTGATGCCCGGCTTCGCGGACAAGGTGGGTCGCCCGCAACGCCCGCACGACCACCCCGACGACCCGGTCGGCCATCACCATCACCACCACGGGCAGGACCACCACCACGATCACGGTTCGGTCGCCGTGGTCGGCGGCGGGCCGGGGCCCGACGACCTGATCACGGTACGCGGCAGGGCGCTGCTCGACGCCGCGGACGTCGTGGTGGTCGACCGGCTCGCCCCGCAGGGGCTGCTCGCCGGGCTGCGCCCCGACGTGCTGGTCATCGACGCCGCGAAGGTGCCCCGTGGCCCGTCGATGGCCCAGGACGCGATCAACGCGGCCCTGGTGTCGCACGCCAAGGCCGGTCGCCGGGTGGTGCGGCTCAAGGGCGGCGACCCGTACGTCTTCGGACGCGGCCACGAGGAGGTGCAGGCCTGCGCGGCGGCCGGCGTACCGGTGACGGTGGTCCCGGGGGTCAGCAGTGCCCTCGCCGCGCCGGCCCTCGCCGGCGTGCCGGTCACGCACCGGGGTGTGGCGCACGAGGTCACCGTGGTCTCCGGGCATCTGCCGCCCGGGCACCCCGACTCGCTTGTCGACTGGGCGGCGCTGGCCCGCGCCCGGGGCACCGTCGTGCTGCTGATGGCCGTGGACACCATCGCGAAGATCGCGGCCGTGCTGGTCGAGCACGGTCGGGCTCCGGAGACTCCGGTGCTGGCCGTGCAGGACGCCGGTCTGCCCGGCCAGCGGTCCGTGCCGGCCCGACTGGACGAGATCGGCGCGGTCGCCGCCCGCGAGGGCATCGGCCCGCCGGCCGTCTTCGTGCTCGGCCCGGTGGTCGCTCTCGCGG
>NZ_JBFAPG010000756.1:0-1870 GCF_040675595.1 Micromonospora sp. NPDC049580 | reverse complement strand
CGGCGGATGCCGGGCGTCAGCGACGTCGCGGGCCACTGGTCGGCGCGGCGGCCGCGATGCTGGTCGCCCTGATCAGCCTCGGGGCGGCACTGGGTGCGGCGCGCAACACCGGCGACGACGAGCCGGCCGTCAACCTGCCGACGACCTCCGTGACGCAGGGGCCGACCCAGCAGGCGGAGCTGCCGGCGGCGAACGAGCAGAGCACGGACGACCCGGAGCGCCCGAACCGGCCGACCGTCCCGGACGCGACCGCGTCGGCGTCGGTCACCGCCACGCCGAGCGTGCAGCCCTCCCAGTCGTCCAGCCCGCCGTCGGCGACGCCGAGCGCGACCACCGCGCCCCCGCCCAGCGACCCGCCGAAGTCCGACCCGCCGCCGAGCAACCCGCCCCCGACCGAGCCGGTCCCCACCACGGAGGCGCCGACCGGTCCGGGCGAACCGGCGGGCAACTGACCGGCCGTCGCACCAGCACCGATATCACCAAAACGGACTTACACCGCCGAAGACCCCTCTAGGCTCTCCGCAGGTCATTTCCACCATCTGCCGCGGGAGCCCGGGTGAGCGCTGAGAAGCTGGTCGTGATCGGCCAGGGGTACGTCGGACTGCCGCTGGCCATGCGCGCCGTCGAGGCGGGCCTGGACGTCGTCGGCCTCGACGTCGACGCCGGCCGGGTGAAGCGGCTCGCGTCCGGTGAGTCCTTCGTCGAGGACATCCCCACCGACCGGCTGGGCCGCGCGCTGGGCAGCGGTCGGTACCGCCCCAGCACGGAGTACACCGACGCCGAGGGTTTCGACATCTGCGTCATCACCGTGCCCACCCCGCTGCGCGACGGCACCCCGGACCTGAGCTTCGTCGAGCAGGCCGGCGTCGGCATCGGCCCGTACGTGCGGCCGGGCTGCACGGTGATCCTGGAGTCCACCACCTATCCGGGCACCACCGAGGAGCTGCTCCGACCGCTGCTGGAGTCGGCCAGCGGGCTGACCAGCCCCGGTGACTTCCACCTCGGCTACAGCCCCGAGCGGATCGACCCGGGCAACCCGACCTGGCGACTGGAGAACACCCCGAAGGTGGTCTCCGGTGTCGACGCGGTGTCGTTGGCCCGGGTGCAGGGGTTCTACCAGCGCCTCGTGGAGCGCACCGTCGCGGTGGACTCCACGAGGGTCGCCGAGCTGACCAAGCTGATCGAGAACACGTTCCGCCAGGTCAACATCGCGCTGATCAACGAGCTGACCATGCTCTCGCACCACCTGGACATCGACGTCTGGCAGGCGATCGACGCCGCCGAGACCAAGCCGTTCGGGTTCCTGCCGTTCCGGCCCGGCCCCGGTGTCGGCGGGCACTGCCTGCCGATCGACCCGTGCTACCTGTCCTGGCAGGTCAAACGGCGCCTCGGCCGGCAGTTCCGGTTCATCGAGCTGGCCAACGACGTCAACCACGAGATGCCCGAGCACGTCGCGCAGCGGATCATGGCGGGGCTGAACCGGGCTGGCCGGGCGGTGAGCGGCGCCCGACTGCTGCTGCTCGGGCTCGCGTACAAGAAGAACACCGGCGACATGCGGGACTCCCCCGCCGTCGACGTGGCCCGCCGGTTGCAGGCCCTCGGCGCCGAGGTCTACGCGGTGGAGCCGTACGCGGAGGCCCACCACATTCCCGCCGGGGTCACCATCGTCGAGCTCACCGAGCGGGAGGTGCGGGCCGCGGACGCGGTGGTGGTCGTCACCGACCACGACAGCTTCGACTACGACCTGGTGGTCCGGCACGCCCGCTACGTCTTCGACACCCGCAACCGGTGCGTCGGCGAGATGGTCGAGCGCCTCTAGACCCGGCACCGCTGGCCGGTCCCGCCGCCGGGGAAGACGGCGGGACCGGCC
>NZ_JBFAPG010000755.1:0-1880 GCF_040675595.1 Micromonospora sp. NPDC049580 | reverse complement strand
CGGGACGAAGGGCCGGGACCGCGCCCTGCCGGCCCCGCCGTCAGACGTGGCCCGCCACCGGACCGACGACGACGCTGCCGCCGGCACTCCCGGGTCGCCAAGCTGCCGTACAACCTCGGCGTCGGCGGCGCCATGCGCCTGGGCTACCGGTACGCCCGCGACCACGACTACGACGTGGCCATCCAGATCGACGCCGACGGCCAGCACGACCCCCGGTACGTGCCGAAGCTCGTCGACCTGCTCGACGAGACCGACCTGGTGATCGGCGCCCGGTTCGCCGGCGAGGGCGACTACAGCGTCCGCGGCCCCCGCCGCTGGGCCATGGTCATGCTCTCCGGCGTCCTCTCGCGTGTCGCCCGCACCAAGCTCACCGACACCACCTCCGGCTTCCGGGCCGCCAACCGCCGGGTGATCGACATGTTCGCCACCTGGTACCCGGTGGAGTACCTGGGCGACACGGTCGAGACGCTGGTGCACACCGCCCGGCGGGGCTACACCATCCGCCAGGTGCCGGTGGCCATGCGCAAGCGGATGGCGGGCACTCCCAGCCACTCCCCGGCCAAGGCAATGATCTACCTCGGTCGCGCCTTCGCCGTGCTCACGTTGGCGCTCATTCGCCGGTGATCCGCCGGCTCCTGAGTCTCGTCCCACCGGGGACCGTCGCCGTCGGCGCCGGCCTGGCCCTGCTGGGGCTCGCCTCCTACGTCCACCTGGCCGTCGCCGGGCACAGCCTCACCGAGGCGGACTACTCGTCGCTCGCGGCGCTCTGGACGATCGTCTTCACGCTCGGCATCGGCCTGTTCATGCCCGTCGAGCAGGAGGTCGCCCGCCTCGTCGCCGGCCGGCACAGTCAGGGCCTCACCCCCGGGCCCGTGCTGGCCCGGGGGGCCGCCCTGGCCCTCGGTCTGCTCATAGCCATCGTCGCGCTGATCGTCATCGCCCGGGCGCCGCTCGCCGACCGGCTCTTCGCCGGTGACAACGACATGGTCACCGTGCTGATCGGGTCGCTCGCCGCGCTCGCCGTCGCACACACCACCCGCGGCGTGCTCTCCGGCCTGCAACTGTTCCCCTGGTACGGCGCCCAGCTCGGCGTCGACGGCGGCCTGCGCATCGTCCTGGTCGCCCTGCTCGGTCTGACCGGCGTCACCTCCCCCGTCTGGTTCGGCGCGGTGCTGATCGCCGCGCCGCTGATCGGCGTGGCGGTCACCGCCCCACCGGTCCTGCGGGTCATCGGCGGCGGCGTCCCCGTCGCCTGGGCCTCGTTCCTGCGCGGCCTCGGTCTGCTCATCGCGTCCAGCCTGCTCTCCCAGGTCGTCGTCAACATCGGCGTGATCAACGTCAAGGTGCTGGACCCGTCCGACGTGGCCACCGCCGGCGCCCTGCTCTCCGCGCTGGTGCTGGTCCGGATCCCGCTGTTCGTCTTCGCGTCGCTGCAGGCGTCCCTGCTCCCGGGTCTCGCCACCTCCGCCACCACCGGCGACCGCACCGCCTTCAACGGCCTCCTGCGCCGGGCCCTGGGCGTCGTCACCGCGCTCGGCCTCACCGGCGCCGTGCTCGCCGTCCTGCTCGGCCCGTGGCTGGTGCAGACCCTGTTCGACGCGCCCGACGTCCTCGGCCACGGCGACTTCGCCTGGCTCGCGGCAGCCACCCTCGCCTACCTCTGGGCGATGGTCCTCGGCCAGGCGCTGCTCGCCCTCGACCGGCACCGGGCGCAGGCCGTCGCCTGGGCCGTCGGCGTGGCCGCGCTGGTCGTCGCCACCCTCGCCCCGGTCGCCACCGCGCTACGGGTCGAGCTCGGCTACGCCATCGGCTCCGTGGTGGTCGCCGCGACGATGGCCGCCCTGCTGCGCGGCACCCGCACCGGCGGCGCGGCCCCCACC
>NZ_JBFAPG010000754.1:0-1883 GCF_040675595.1 Micromonospora sp. NPDC049580 | reverse complement strand
CCGGGCAGGGCGCCGACGAGGTGTTCGCCGGCTACGGCTACCACCAGCCGCTGACCCAGACGCCCCGCCACGGCGCCGCCGAGACGTTCGCCGCCGCGTTCTTCGACCGTGGCCACGACGAGCTGCGCGCCATCGTCGGCCCGGCGTACGCGCTGGAGCGCGACGCCAGCCGTGACCTGCTCACCGACCACCTCGCCGCGCCCGGGGCGCAGACCGCGCTGGACGCCGTCCTGCGCCTGGACACCCACCTGATGCTCCCCGACGACCCGGTGAAGCGGGTGGACAGCATGTCCATGGCCTGGGGGCTGGAGGTGCGTACACCGTTCCTCGACCAGGACCTGGTCACCCTCGCCGCGCGCTGCCCACCGGAGCACAAGGTGGCCCAGGGCGGCAAGGGCGTGCTCAAGGAGGTCGCCCGGGAGGTGCTGCCGGCCGAGGTGGTCGACCGGCCGAAGGGCTACTTCCCGGTGCCGGCGCTGCGCAACGTGGACGGGCCGGTGCGCGAGCTGGTCGCCGAAGCGTTGCAGGCCCCGGTCGCGCGCGAGCGGGGCCTGTTCCGCCCCGAGTACGTGGCGCGGCTGCTCGCCGAGCCGGACCGGGCCGAGGCCGCGGCGGGCAGCAACAAGCTGTGGCAGCTCGGTCTGCTGGAACTGTGGTTGCAGACCCACGACATCCGTTGAGAACCGTTGGTCAGCCAGCGGCGGTGTGGGCGGCGAGGTCGTCGATGACCGCGCGCAGGTCGCCGGTGTGCTCCAGCACCCGTCGCTGTCGGGTCGCGCCGGTGCCGTCGCGGCGCAGCCGGGCCAGTTGGGCCAGCACGTAACCGAGATCGCCGTGACGCAGCAGCGCCGGGGCGATCACCGCCATCAGCTCGTCCACCAGGTCCCAGGCCGGTCGGGCGCCGCCGGCGCGCAGGTCGATCAGCTCGCCGTCCAGGCCGTCGTGGGCCGCCCGCCAGTGCGCCGCGGCGACGAGGCAGTCGCGCACGGGCGGGGCGAGCACCCCGGCGCGTACGTCGTCGGCCAGTGTCGCGACCAGGCTGCGGACCAGGGCGGCGACCAGCACGGCGTCGTCCACGGTCGGACAGACGTCACCGACACGGACCTCCACTGTCGGGTACGCCGACGACGGCCGGGCGTACCAGTAGACCATCGCCGCGTCCAGCATGATGCCGGCGGCGATCAGCTCGTCGACGGTGCGGTCGTAGTCGGCGGCGGAGTCGAAGTACGGCGTGGGGCCGATGCTGGGCCAGCGCTCCAACTGCATCGACCGCCAGCTGGCGTGACCGGTGTCGTACCCGTCGTGCAGCGGCGAGTTGGTGGTGATCGCCTGCACCACCGGCAGCCACACCCGCAGGTGGTTGCAGACCTGCACGGCCAGCTCCCGGTCCGGCAGCCCGACGTGCACGTGACAGCCGCAGACCGCCGGATCGTGCGCCACCGGCCCGTACCGGCGGGACATGGCGTGGTAGCGCGGCCGGTCGGGCACCGTCCGGTGCGGCTCGGCCACCGGGGTGGCGCCGACCGCCACGAGCCGGGCCCCGGCCACGGCGGCGGCCTCGACGGCGGAGCGGCGCAGCGCCACCAGGTGGGTGCGCAGCTCGGTGAGGTCGGCGCAGACCGGGGTGACCATCTCCACCATGCTGTGCCGGAACTCCTGGCGGCCCTGGTCGCGGGCCGGGCCGCGCAGCGCCGCCAGCACCTGGTCGGCCACCGGCAGGTTCCGGCCGCTGTCCGGGTCGAGCAGCAGGAACTCCTCCTCGACGCCCAGGGTGAGGGTGAGGGTGCCGAGGTCGGGCACGGTGTCGACGGTCGCCGGTCGGTACGCCATGGCCGCCTCCATCCGCTGCTGCGGCCAGGGGTGGAAACCCCGGCCGACGGGCG
>NZ_JBFAPG010000753.1:0-1885 GCF_040675595.1 Micromonospora sp. NPDC049580 | reverse complement strand
GTCGAGGCGGCCGTGCCGCCACGAGCCCGACTGCGCCGCCTCGCACCGGCCATGGTCAGCACGATCGCCATGTTCGCGATGGTCGTCGTCTGCGCGTCGCTGCAGTCGGACGTGCTGACCGTCACCGGCCTCACCCTGATCCTCTCGGCCACCGTTCCGCTGGTCATCGCGGCCCAGGCCCAGATGATCCTCATGTCGGTCGGCGACATCGACCTCGGCATCGGCAACTTCGTCGGCCTGGTCACCGTCCTCACCGCCACCAAACTGGTGTCCTCGCCGGGCACCGGCGTCCTGCTCCTGGTCGGCCTCGTCGCGGCGTACGCCCTGCTGGGCGCGCTGATCCACCTGCGCCAGGTGCCCTCGCTGATCGCCACCCTCGGCACCTCGTTCGTCTGGCTGGGGCTGGGCCTGTTCGTCCTGCCCACCCCCGGTGGCAGCACGCCGGAGTGGCTGGCCACGTTCGGATCGTGGGCGCCGGCCGGATTCCCGGCGCCGCTGCTGCCGATCCTCGTGGTGTCCGCGCTGGTCTGGCTGATCGCCACCCGCGGCTCCGTCGGGGTCCGGGTCCGCGCCTTCGGCAGCAACCCGGTCGCGCTGCGCCGGGCCGGCCTGAGCCCGTTGGCCGCGCGGGTCGTCGCGTACGGGATGGCCGGCGCGCTCGGCGTGCTCGCCGGTCTCCTGCTGGCCTCACAGACCGGCGGCGGCGACGTCTCGTCCGCCTCCAGCTACACCCTGATCACGATCGCCGCGGTGATCCTCGGCGGTGGCTCCTTCCGGGGCGGCACCGCCGTGCCGTGGGGCGTCGCCATCGGCGGAGTGACGCTCGGCCTGGTCAGCGTCGTCCTCAGCCTCCTCGACGTGCCGTCCAACATGCAGTCGGCCGTCCAGGGCGCGATCGTGCTGGCCGTGCTCGCCGGCCGCGTCGTGGTCGGAAAGGTGCTCCGATGACCCTCCGTACGCTCGCCCGCCCCTGGATCTGGGGCTTCGCCGCCGCCACGCTGGTCTGGGTCCTCATCCTGGCCATCTCCAACCAGGGCGGCGGGCAGACGGTGTCGCTCGCCCTGTCCCTGGCGCCGTACCTGGTCATCGTGGGCCTGGGCCAGATGCTCGTGATCACCGCCGGCCCGGGCAACATCGACGTCTCGGTGGCGCCGATCATCTCGCTCGCCGGGTTCGTCGCGGTCGCGGCGACCGCGGCGACCGGATCGGTGGCGGTCGGCATCCTGGCGGGAGTCGGGACCGGCCTGGCCGTCGCCGCGATCAGCGTGCTGGCCATCCTCGGCCTGTCCATTCCCCCGATCATCGCCACCCTGGCGTCCGGGCTGATCGCCTCGTCGCTGACCCTGTCGCTGGCCGACGGCTTCACCGCCATGCCCGACGACGGGCTGCGCCGGCTGCTCAACCTGCGCCCCGCGGGCGTACCGGTGCTCGCGGTCGCCGTGGCCGTACTCACCGCGCTTATCGTCGCCCTGCTCAGCCGTACGACGTACGGACGGTCGCTGCTCGCCGTCGGCCAGAGCCGGCCGGCCGCGGAACGGGCCGGCATCCCGGTCGCCCGGATCATCGGCGCCACGTACCTGGCCAGCGGCGCCCTCGCCGGACTGGCCGGCGCCCTGCTGGCGGCGTACATCGCACCCTCGCCCGACCTGGGCACCCGGTACCTGCTCGACTCGGTCGCCGTGGTCGTGATCGGCGGGACGCTCATCTCGGGCGGTCGCGCCGTACCGGTGGGCATCTGGGGCAGCGCGCTCTTCTTCATCCTGCTCGACGGCCTGGTGAACCTGGTCGGCTGGAGCACCGCCGCGCAGAACCTGCTCAAGGGCGGCCTGGTGCTCTTCGTCCTCTTCCTGGCCGGTGGCGGTACGCGCCGCGACGCCACCACCTC
>NZ_JBFAPG010000752.1:0-1889 GCF_040675595.1 Micromonospora sp. NPDC049580 | reverse complement strand
TAATTTCCCTATGGACGGGGCCGGGCCCGGGGCGGGTGGCCCCCGGGCCCGGCCGGGGCGCCCACCGCCCCGCTGATCGCCGCCGCCCCCGCGCAGGCGGCGGGCGCGACCCGGTCGCGCACCTGGGACCTCACGCTGCTCGGCACGTCGGACACCCACGGCAACGTCTACAACTGGGACTACTACCGCGACGCCGAGTACGACGACAGCAAGCACAACGACATCGGTGTCGCGAAGCTGGCGACCCTGATCAACCAGATCCGCGCCGAGCGGCGCGGCAAGGCCACCCTGGTCCTCGACGCCGGCGACACCATCCAGGGCACCCCCCTCGCCACGTACTACGCCAAGCAGGAGCCGATCACCGCCACCGGCGAGAAGCACCCGATGGCCCGGGCCATGAACGTCATCGACTACGACGCCGTGACGCTGGGCAACCACGAGTTCAACTACGGCCTGCCGTTGCTGGACCTGTGGATCCGCCAGCTCGGCTTCCCGGCGCTCGCCGCGAACGCGATCAACGCGAAGACCGGCAAGCCCGCCTTCCTGCCGTACGTCATCAAGAAGGTCTCCCTCGGCTTCGCGGCGCCGACCCTGCGGGTCGGCATCCTCGGCCTGACCAACCCCGGCGTGGCCATCTGGGACAAGGGCAACGTCGAGGGCAGGCTGCGCTTCGACGACATGGTGGCGACCGCCGCGAAGTGGGTGCCGATCATGCGGGCCCGCGGCGCGGACCTCGTGCTGATCTCCGCCCACGGCGGCGACAGCGGCACCTCCAGCTACGGCCCGGAGCTGCCGAACGAGAACCCGGTGGCGCTCATCGCCCAGCAGGTGCCGGGGATCGACGCGATCCTCTTCGGGCACGCCCACAACGAGGTGGTCGAGCGGTTCGTCACCAACGAGCGGACCGGTGCGCAGGTGCTGCTCTCCGAGCCGTCGAAGTGGGGCCAGCGGCTCACCCGGATGGACTTCACCCTCGCCCGTGAGCATGGCCGCTGGACGATCACCAAGAAGGCCGCCACCATGCTGAACACCAACACGGTGGCCGAGGACCCGAAGGTGCTCGCCGCCGTGCGGGCCCAACACCAGAAGACCATCGCGTACGTGAACCAGGTGGTGGCCCAGGCAACCGTGGAGATGTCCACGGTGGAGTCCCGGTACAAGGACACCCCCATCCTGGACTTCATCAACCACGTCCAGGCCGAGACCGTCACGAAGGCGCTGGCCGGCACGCAATACGCCAGCCTGCCGGTGCTGTCGCAGGCCTCGCCGTTCAGCCGTACCGCGGTCTTCCCCGCCGGCGACGTCAAGATCCGTGACGTGGCCGGGTTGTACGTGTTCGACAACACGCTCGAAGCGGTCGTGCTCAGCGGTGCCGAGGTGCGCGCGTACCTGGAGTACTCGGCGAAGTACTTCCGGACCCTCGCCCCGGGCGCACCGGTCGACCCGGAGCAGATCAACGACCCGTCAGTGCCGGACTACAACTACGACGCGCTCTCCGGCCTGGACTACGACATCGACATCTCCAAGGCGGTCGGCCAGCGGATCACCCGGCTGGTGCTGCCCGGCACCGACACCCCGGTGGCGCCCGACGCGCAGTTCGTGATGGCGGTCAACAACTACCGGCGCAGCGGCGGCGGCAACTTCCCCGGCATCGTGAAGACCCAGGTCTACAACGCGCAGCAGGAGATCCGCCAGCTGCTCATCGACTGGGCGCAGGCCAAGGGGACGATCAACCCGGCCGACTTCTTCCAGCCCAACTGGCGACTGGTACGCGAGGGCGTGCCGGTCTTCTGATCGCAGAACGTCGGCGGGCCGGGGGTGGGGACACCCCCGCCCCCCAACACCTGAATACCCCCAGCAGAACAGAACAGGGGGGGGTTTGGTAAGAA
>NZ_JBFAPG010000751.1:0-1905 GCF_040675595.1 Micromonospora sp. NPDC049580 | reverse complement strand
CAGCAGTCCGCCGGGCGGTGCTGCGGTAGAACTCGTCGAAGCTCTGTGCGTCCCTCACGCCTGCCCCCTTGTCCGCGCCCCGTTGCATCAAGGGCGGCGGGGGCTCCGTCGCGTCCGTACGTTATGCCGGCCTGTCGCCTCTCCGACACGCTTTGTCCCGCTGAACCGCAACCCGCGACCGCCTCCCGCCGTCCTTGATGCAACGGGGCGCGGACAAGGGGGCAGGCGTGAGGGACGCACAGAGCTTCGACGAGTTCTACCGCAGCACCGCCCGGCGGACTGCTGCCCGACGTCCAGATCGAGGAGCTGGAGGCGAACGATGTCAGCTGAACTCTCCGACCTGTACCGGTCGCTCACCGTCGTGGCCGACGGTGTGGAGGTGGCCCACCCCGAGCTGGTCCGTCGGCATGCCGACCGGCGGGCCCGGGTCCGGGTGGCCGGCAGTGCGCTGGCGGTGGCGGTGCTGCTCGGCGGGGTGGCCGTCGGGGGGCGGCTGGCGTTCTCCGCCGACGGGTCCGCGCCGCTGCCACCACCGGCCGGCACACCGGCCTCCCCGCTGCCCACCGGGTCGGCTCCTCCACCCTCCCCGTCGCCGTCCGCGCCGCCGTCGGCATCCACGGCGCCCTCGTCCCCGACGCCGCGCGCCACGCCGAGCGGTACGCCCTCGGCCGAGCCCACCGGCGCGGCGACCGCCCACCCACCGACCTCGATCCCGGACCGCGCCTTCTTCGTCCTGGCGGCCGCCAACCGGACCGGCCTGGAATCGACCGCGCCGGGCCCGGTCCTGCCGGCGCTGTGCGGGACCCGGTATCCCAGCGAGTCGGCCGTGGTGCAGCGCCGCGCCCGGTCGATGGCCTACAAGCGACCGGAGACCCCGCAGGGGAACGTGCCGGACGGCAGTTATCGGCACAGCATCGCGATCTACCGTTCCGGCCGCGCCGACGACGCGCTGCGGGAGCTGCGGCAGGCCGTCCGCGCCTGCCCGGAGCAGCGGATGCCCGACGACACCAGGACCTGGCGGCAGCGACTGCTGGACCCGGGGGTGTACGGCGACGAGTCGGTGCTGTTCGAGCTGCGTGCCCCGTACCCGCAGGGCATGGGCGATCCGGGCGCGTACGAGGTGCGACTGGTCCGGGCGGTCCGGGTCGACGACGTGGTGACGGTGCTCTGGGAGCAGGGTTGGGAGTACACCGCCGCCGAGCGCGCGCAGGTCGACGCCGACAGCCGGCGGGCGGTGGCGGCGATCGAGAAATGGCTCGGCTGACGGCGGTATCGGAGTCGTTTTGCGGTGCCCGGGGTCGGTGCGCTACGGTTAACCAGTCGACGCGGGGTGGAGCAGCTCGGTAGCTCGCTGGGCTCATAACCCAGAGGTCGCAGGTTCAAATCCTGTCCCCGCT
Organism: Micromonospora sp. NPDC049580; assembly: GCF_040675595.1. NCBI lineage: Bacteria > Bacillati > Actinomycetota > Actinomycetes > Micromonosporales > Micromonosporaceae > Micromonospora > Micromonospora sp. NPDC049580. Next base: position 508 of record NZ_JBFAPG010000751.1, on the reverse strand, counting down.
ACCACGGAAAGTGCACACCGGAACCCGGCCCCAGATGATGGGGCCGGGTTTTCTGTTTCCCGGCCGGGTGCGGTGCGCGTGGGGGGTCGGCCGGTGGGCGCTGCCGACAAGGGGCAGGGTGCAGAAGGGCGGCGGGCCTGCTCCGGCCGCCCGAACGGCGTGAATTCGGCGTGGACCGACGTGCTGAGGTTGCGTCGTTCGGCGAGGATGGGCGCATGTCTTCATTCGGGAAGTGGTGGGGCCGGCTCAGCGCGGTCCTCGGTGCGGTCGTCCTGGCGGTCTTCGTGCCGGTCGCGGCCTGGGCGTCCACGGGGACCGGCGAGTTGGTGGTGGAGGCCGCCCGGCGGCGCTCCCGTGGCGGCGGCTTCGGTTTCCTCGGTCTGCTCTGCTGCCTCGTGGTGGTGGCGATCATCGTGTTCCTGGTGCTGCGTCTGACGCGCAGCCGACGCGGTGGCCCCCCGCGCTGACCGTGGCCCATCCGGCCGGCCGCCGACGACCACCGGTCGAC
>NZ_JBFAPG010000750.1:0-1908 GCF_040675595.1 Micromonospora sp. NPDC049580 | reverse complement strand
GACCCACCGCGACGGTGGGTCGGCCCGGTGCCTCAGCGCCCGCTGATCGAGGGCGCCGGCGCGGGTGACCCGCCGGCCACCGCGCCCGGGTGCGCCGGGGCGACCGGCGCGGGCTTGAGCCCGGACGGCACCGGCAGGGCGCTGCCCTTGACGAACTCGTCCCAACTCACGTTCCACGCCGTCCAGCCGTTGCCGGGTTGCAGGTCGACCTCGGTGCCCTTGACGGTGACCAGGTCGCCGACCTGGGTCACCCCCATCAGCCAGTCCGCGGCCGTGGCGGAGACGTTCGCGCAGCCGTGCGAGGTGTTGGTGTAGCCCTGCTCGCCCTCCGACCAGGGGGCCGAGTGGATGAACTCACCACCCCAGGTGAGCCGCTGGGCGTCGTCGACGTCGACCACGTAGCCGCCGTTCGGCTCACCCCGGGTGTCGAAGGTGGTCCGCTCGTGCTTCTCCATGATCACCATCTTGCCGCTGGAACTGGGCGTGCTCGGCTTGCCCAGGCTCACCGGGATGCGGCGCACCAGCTTGCCGTCGCGCAGCACCGTCATCTGCTTCGTGGCGTTGTCGATCTCCAGCGAGACCTGTTTCCCGATCTTCGAGGTCGCGGTCCGCTCGGCGTCCCCGACCAGGTTCTTGCCGATCGGCAAGCCCTCCAGCCCCGCCCGGACACTGATCGTCGTCCCCGGCCGCCAGAAATCGGGCGCCCGGTAATAGACCTGACTTCCGTCGTCCAGCCACGACCAGGTACCCGGCTGCGGCGGATTCGTCTTCACGAACAACCGGCGCTGCACATCCGCCCTGGCCTCTTTCGGAATTGCCGGGTCGAACGCCACGGTTACCGGCATTGCCGTGCCGTACGTCCGGTTGCCGACGAAATAGAGGGTGCTGGTGATCTTCGGCTTCGTGGACTTGGCCATCGTGGTGAACGTGGTCGTCCGCGTCGTGGTCGCACCCGAGTCACCGGTCGCGGTCACCTCCGCGGTGTACGTACGCCGAGCTGCCAGCGGAGCGCTCGGCACCCAACCGGAGCCGTCCTCGCGCGGCTCCGCCTTGACCTGCGCGCCCTTGTCGTCGGTGAGCCGGACAGCGGTGACCCGTCCACCCTTGACCACCGCGCCGACCTCGGCGCTGATCGGAACGTCCCGGGTCTTGTCCCCCGGTGTCACGGTGAGCTCCGGCGCCGCGACGTGTCCCTTGGCCGGCCCGTCCCGGTCGGCGGTACATCCGGCCAGCACGAGCGGTGCGGCCGCGATAGCTACCGCCAACAGCGTCAATCGCCGCCTAGATGTCATGTTCAGTCCCCCCGTTTTCGACTGCCCTCCGCCACATTCTGTCGGCCCCGACAGGAGTATCCAGGGCCTTCGGAAATAATCGGCGGCGCATTTATTGGCGCATTTTCCGACCCTGCGCCGGTTGGCGAGAAAAACGCACGAGTGCCGCCTTGAGGCACGTCCGCACTCCCGCACGTCACCCGACCCGCAACGTCCGGTCCCACCCCGACCCCGCCACGCCCGCACCTATCGCCGTCGTTGCACGACTCGCGCCCCGCGCCCCGCGCCCCGCGCCATCGGGGATGGATCTCCGCGACGGACCGACCAATCGGCGAGCGGGGCTTCGGACGGTGCGCCCCTCAGGTCGCGCTCGGCCCGGAGAGCGTGCGAGGCGGGCATGACGGGTCGGGGCGGCTGCCGCACCTGCTGGGAGGACTTTTGTCATTTGAAGCGAAACTTCTGCTCGTCGAGACGAAGCTTTGCCTTTGTCCGGAGGCAAGGGTAGGGTCGGCTTTCAGATAGAAGGTTGCCCATTCGTCAATCAGCCTGCCTGCCTCCCTTGCCGGGTCGCCGCGGTCCCCCTCAGGGGCGCCGACCGCCCCGAAGCGTCGTCCTCACCGTCCAGCCGGAGCGCGCC
>NZ_JBFAPG010000749.1:0-1920 GCF_040675595.1 Micromonospora sp. NPDC049580 | reverse complement strand
AACCGCCGGAGCAACGTCAGCGGCCTGCCGGCCGCGGGAGCACCGTCAGCTGCCCACCGGGCCGCCGTCGAGGCGCCAGGTGACCACCACGCCCGGCTTGGCGTAGTCGCCGTCCGGCCAGTTAGAGGCCGGGTTCTCCACCGACGCGCCGGTGATCTCACCCGGGTGCTGCACGGCGACGAAGACCGAGCGGTTGTCGCCGGTGATGAACGGGCCGCAGGTCTCCGCGCCGAGCGGCACGGTGAGGAACTGCTTGAGGTGACCCTTCTCGGGACCCTCGACGGCGGTGGCGAAGAGGCCGTCGTTGCTGCCCAGCGCGTTGCCGTCGGTGGAGATCCACAGGTTGCCGGTGGCGTCGAAGGCGACGTTGTCCGGGCACGAGATCGGGGAGACCTTGGTCTTGTCGTACCCGGCGAAGAAGGTCGACGGGTCGGTCGGGTCGCCGCAGACGATCGGCAGCGACCAGGCGAAGGTCTCCGAGGTGTTGTCGTTGCGGTCCTCGACCAGCTCCAGGATCTGCCCGTGCTTGTTGGCGTTGCGCGGGTTGGCCTCGTCGGCCGCCGCCTTGCCGGCCTTGCCCCGGTCGGTGTTGTTGGTCAGCGCCACGTAGACCTTGCCGGTGAGCAGGCTCGGCTCGACGTCCTCGGGGCGGTCCATCTTGGTCGCGCCGACCTTGTCGCCGGCGAGCCGGGTGAAGGTCAGCACGTCCGCGGCGGTCATCCCGTCGACGAACGAGCGGTTGCCGCTGACCAGCTTGATCCAGCGACCCCGGCCGTTGAACGCGCCGTCGGCGGGGAGGTTGCCCGAACCGTCGATCTCGCCCGCGCTGGTCTGGTCGAGCTGCGCGACGTAGAGCGTGCCGGACTCCAGCAGCGTGAGGTTGTGCTTGCGGGCGGCCCAGGAGTTGCCCTTCAGGAACTTCTTCGCCGAGACGAACTTGTAGAGGTAGTCGAACCGCTCGTCGTCGCCCATGTACGCGACCACGTGCCCGTCCTTGGCGACGATGACGTTCGCGCCCTCGTGCTTGAAGCGGCCCATCGCGGTGTGCTTGCGCGGGCGGCTCTCCGGGTCGAACGGGTCGATCTCGACGACCCAGCCGAACCGGTGCGCCTCGTTGGGGTGCTTGGCCAGGTCGAAGCGCTCGTCGGCGCGCTCCCACTTACGGCTGCCGCTGGGGTAGCGGGACGCGGTGGTGATGCCGTAGCGGTCCAGCTTCGGCTTGAGGTCGGCCGGAGCGGCGTCCGCTCCGACGAAGTACTGGTTGAAGTTCTCCTCGCCGGAGAGCACCGTCCCCCACGGCGTCACGCCACCGGAGCAGTTGTTGAGCGTGCCGACGACCGTACGGCCCTTGGGGTCGGCGGCGGTCTTCAGCCAGGCCGAGCCGGCGGCCGGGCCGGTCAGGTCGAACTTGGTGCTGAGCGCGGTGACCCGCCGGTTGTACGGCCGGCGGCCGTTGTCCACGGGCTTCCACTGCCCGGTGCCGGCGACCCGCTCCAACTCCACCACGGACATACCGTGCGCGGCCATCGCCGTGCGCAGCTGCTCCACGGAGAGCCCGTCCAGCCCGGGGAAGCCGGGGAACATCAGGTCCTCGTTGGTGTACTCGTGGTTGACCACGAGCAGCGCCCGCCTGCCCTGCTTGTCCAGCGGCAGCACCCCGACGAAGTCGTTGTTGTAGCCGAACTGCTTCGACTGGGCGGCGGCGGTCTGGTGGTGCAGATCGAACTCCGGCGCGCCCGGCAGCACCGGGTCGCCCCACTTGATCACCACGGCGTTGTCGTAGCCGTTCGGCACGACCAGGGTGTCCAGCTTGTTCGGCGGGATCGGCTTGAAGGTCAGCGCGCCGCTGCCGACGCCCGTGGCGGGGCGGCCGAAGCCGAAGCCCTCCGGCACGTCCGGGGTGGCGGGGGCCGCCGCGGC
>NZ_JBFAPG010000748.1:0-1928 GCF_040675595.1 Micromonospora sp. NPDC049580 | reverse complement strand
CCGGCTCAGTCGTCCTCGGCGTCCGGGCCGGCGACCTCGACGCCGTCGCCACGCACCACGTGGATGCAGTCGCCCGGGCACTCCTTCGCGGAGTCGATCACTTCGAGGCGCAGGTGCGCGGGCACGTCCACCCGGCTGCCCGGCGCCATCCGCAGCTCACCGTCGACGCCCTTGACGTACGCCAGGCCGTCGATGTCGAACTCGAACACCTCCGGCGCGTACTGCACGCAGAGCCCGTCACCCGTGCAGAGATCCTGGTCCACCCAGACCTGCAACTGGTCGGTCGCGACCTCGGCCACCGGTGCACCCCCCATGTTCTCCCGTACCAGCCTCCGACGGTACCCGAACGCCCGTACCGGCCCGCCAGGCCACCCTTGGCGATCAAGGTTCGGTGACGAGGGTGTTGCGTGGGACCGAATCGGGCTCATAGCGGCTAGTGTTAGGTCAGAACGTTCAAGCCCCCCGGGGAGGTGGGACGTGGCAGCACGCAGCGACGACGCGGACTCGCGCGCCGCACGGTGGGAGAAGGAAGCCCACGATCTCTCCACGCAGGTCGCGTTCCTTCAGGAGGAACTCGCCCTGGTGCGGCGGAAGTTGACCGAAAGCCCCCGACACGTCCGGCAGCTCGAAGAGCGGCTGGCGGCCACCCAGGCACAGTTGGCGCGGCTGACCGAGAACAACGACCGGCTGGTGAGCACCCTCAAGGAGGCTCGCACGCAGATCGTCACGCTCAAGGAGGAGATCGACCGGCTCGCGCAGCCGCCGAGTGGCTACGGAGTCTTCCTGGCCAAGCACGACGACGGGACGGTGGACGTCTTCACCGGCGGCCGCAAGCTGCGGGTCGCCGTCTCGCCCTCACTGGACGTGGACGAGCTGCGCCGCGGCCAGGAGGTCCTGCTCAACGACGCGCTCAACATCGTCGACGCGTTCGGGTACGAGCGGGTCGGTGAGGTCGTGATGCTCAAGGAGATCCTGGAGGGACCGAACGGCGGGCCGGGCGACCGGGCGCTGGTGGTCTCCCACTCCGACGAGGAGCGCATCGTGCACCTCGCCGAGACGCTCATCGGCTCGGCGATCCGGGCCGGCGACTCGCTCATGATCGAGCCCCGCTCGGCGTACGCGTACGAGCGGATCCCGAAGAGCGAGGTCGAGGAGCTGGTCCTGGAGGAGGTGCCCGACGTCGACTACGGCGACATCGGTGGCCTCCAGTCGCAGATCGAGCAGATCCGCGACGCGGTGGAGCTGCCGTTCCTGCACGCGGACCTGTTCCGCGAGCACCAGCTCCGCCCACCGAAGGGCATCCTGCTCTACGGCCCGCCCGGCTGCGGCAAGACGCTGATCGCCAAGGCGGTGGCCAACTCGCTGGCCAAGAAGATCGCCGAGCGCCAGGGCAAGGAGAAGCACACCAGCTTCTTCCTCAACATCAAGGGCCCGGAGCTGCTCAACAAGTACGTCGGCGAGACCGAGCGGCACATCCGGCTGATCTTCCAGCGGGCTCGGGAGAAGGCCGGCGAGGGCACCCCGGTGATCGTGTTCTTCGACGAGATGGACTCGATCTTCCGGACCCGCGGCTCCGGCGTCTCCTCCGACGTGGAGAACACGATCGTCCCGCAGCTGCTCAGTGAGATCGACGGCGTGGAGGGCCTGGAGAACGTCATCGTCATCGGCGCCTCCAACCGGGAAGACATGATCGACCCGGCGATCCTGCGCCCCGGTCGGCTCGACGTGAAAATCAAGATCGAGCGACCGGACGCCGAGGCGGCGAAGGACATCTTCTCCAAGTACATCCTCTCCGGGCTCCCGCTGCACCCGGACGACCTCGCCGAACACGGACACCTACTCCCCCACCCTGAAGGTCACCGACCCGGCCGGCCTGACCGGTACGGCGAGCCTGGTCATCACCGTGGGAAACACCGCGCCGACGGTGA
>NZ_JBFAPG010000747.1:0-1936 GCF_040675595.1 Micromonospora sp. NPDC049580 | reverse complement strand
GGCCCGACTCCGGGCCGGCCTTCGACAGCGGTGTCAGTTGCTGGCCAGCGCGTCCGCCGCGGCCGGGTCGCAGTCGCGCAGGAACTGGGCGCAGCGGGCCGCCTCGTCGGCCTCGCCGATCTCGTCGGCGGCCCGGGAGAGCAGGTACAGGCAGCGGAGGAAGCCCCGGTTGGGCTCGTGCGACCACGGCACGGGCCCGTGGCCCTTCCAGCCGTTGCGGCGGAGCTGGTCCAGGCCACGGTGGTAGCCGGTGCGGGCGTACGCGTACGCCGTCACCACCGCACCGGCCGCGAACGCCCGGGCCGCGAGCTCCGCCCAGGCGGCGCTGTAGGTCGGGAAGCGGGCCGCCACCTCGGCGAACGCCTCATCGGTGCCGGCCTCCTGGGCGGCGGCCAGGGCGGCGTCGGCCTCGTCGTTCGCGGGCAGGAGGGTGGCCGGTGGCTCCGGCAAAAGGTTCTGCATCGCCCCATTCAACCCGCTGGACAGGGCGACACGCGAGCGGGTCGGCCGACACGTTCCGCTGAACGGCTGAGGAGTTCATCACGCCTGCGGCCTATGCCGCCGCCAGGTGTTTTCCATTACAACTAATGGTCCGGAGCCTCCCCAGGACCCGGTTACGCAGGAGCCCGGTGGCCACGACCACCGGGCTCCTGTCGCTTCCACCCCGCCCGGGGTTTGGCAGGCCCCACCAAAGGGGCAGGATGGCCGGGTGCCGACCCCACCTCCCACGGACGTCATCGAGCCGCACCTGCACGCCGACGAGATCCAGACCCGGGACGAGTTCGACCGGCAGCTGGTCACCGGCCGCCTGACCGGGCTGACCGTGCAGGGCCTGCGCCTCGACCTCGCCCCGGTGCCCGACCTGACCGACATCGAGGTCACCGGCACCCTCTTCGTCGGCTGCCGGTTCGCCTCCCGGGAGGTCGGCGCCGACCTGGTCCGGCGGGGCGCGAACGTGGTGCCGCCGTTCTCCGGGCTGCCGTACCCGACCCAGCCGGCGCACCTCTACACCCCGGACGACCTGGCCGCCGGGTTCGCCGAGGGCGGGTTCGCCGGGATGTACGACACCCGGGTGTACGAGCACTACCGGGCGCACGGGGGCGCGCTGCCGGACGTGAAGGAGGCGCTCGGTCAGCGGCTGCACGACCATGGCGTGGACAACGCGCTCGCCGACGCCACCCGCGCCTGGCTGGGCGGGTACGGGCCGCAGTCGGTGGTGGGCATCATGGGCGGTCACGCGGTGCGGCGCGGCAGTGCGGCGTACCGGATGGCGGCCGTGCTGGGGTGGGAGCTGGCGCGGGCCGACCGGTTGGTGGTGACCGGCGGTGGTCCCGGGGTGATGGAGGCGGCGAACCTCGGCGCGTACCTGGCGGACCGGCCGGCGGCGGACCTGACCGCGGCGATCGACCTGCTGGCCACCGCGCCCGACTTCACCGACCACCACCGGTACACGGCCGTGGCGTTGACGGTCCGGCAGCGGTACGCGGGCGTGCCCCGCCAGCGCGCCGGGGACGCCGGGTGGGCACGGGCCGGAGGGCTGGCCATCCCGACCTGGCTGTACGGGCACGAGCCGGCGAACCTGTTCGCCGGCCGGATCGCCAAGTACTTCTCGAACGCCATCCGGGAGGACACCATCCTGCGGCTCGCCCGGGGCGGCATCGTCTTCGCGCCGGGGCGGGCGGGCACGGTGCAGGAGGTGTTCCAGGCGGCCACCAAGACCTACTACGGCACCGACGGGGCCAGCGGCGCGTACATCTTCCTGGACCGCGACTACTGGACTCGTGAGCTGCCGGTCGAGGCGCTGCTGCGCCCGCTGCTGGCCGCCTCCCCGTTCGGTGACCTGTCGTCGACGATCCACCTCACCGACGACGTCCGCGAGGCCGTCCGCCTGTTGACGACCTGACGGCGACGGCCGGCTCCCCGAGGGAGAGCCGGC